>JAGCMU010000097.1 GCA_017646325.1 Kiritimatiellia bacterium | reverse complement strand
TCCTCTTAAAAACGAATTGAAGGACACTTTCATAACTAACACCGTTGAACTTACAGGAGATTGGCAGCGCATATCAACACATCTCATCACCGATGTGCGCACAGCAGAAAAGCGCAAAACATCTCTCGTTATAAATTCTGATGGTCCTTTTGAATTTGAACGCGTACAATTACAAGTCTCTGGAATATATCCCTACAAAAAACAATTCGCACCTGAAATGTGGATTGACGGCGGACGTATGTCAAGGGGCACGATCATTAGAACAACCGATCTAAACACGATTACGAATTTCCCCTTCAAGGCAGGCTCTATCGCGTTTTGGATTAAGAACGGCCCCGATGTTTCTCAAAAATACAATTTCGGAATTTTCTCACTCACAAGGCCATGGGGGTCTGAATGGTACTTGAAAAATGACGAGTTTAAATGCGGAAACAGATCAGCCATTCTTAAATTCAAAACTCCAATTCCACGGAGCGAAACATGGAGGCATGTTACCGTATCATGGCAAGATGGGCGTATCGCTTATTATCTCGACGGCTCTCTCAACAGTGAAATCATCGACAATCCCAAGAAAAAACGTGAAATAAAATGCTCTGATATCCCGAATCTGGAAAAGGGCTCCTTGCGAATCGGAAACGCAATAGACGGGCATTCGCCGTCAGGAGCCGTTTTCGATGATGTTGTGATTTTCAATCGTCCGCTAACCACGGATGAAATCTTATCACTTGCCACATCAAAGAAAAGTCTCTTTGACGGCGCAAATGATATCCTTGCCGAAAAAATTCTCTTTAACGTATTTTTCCGCGATCAAAAGGATGCGGCTTTGCATTTCAAGATTGCAGCACCTGAGGCTGGAGAATACGAGCTTTATAGCGAAATCGGAGGAATTGAAAGACCTGTAATCAAACGTTTTCTCCCAAAGGGCGATTCGTATCTTGAAGTACCTCTCGAGCCTGCAAAGTATCGTCCTGGGATTTATCAATACGAATTCAGCCTCGTCAAGGACTCCAAGACGGCACTTCACAGAAAGGGAGAACTTGAAATCAAGGGGCGTCTTGGCATTGATACAGACCAACCCTTTATCTTTAATAGCTGGGGCGGGTATGGATACATTAGGCCAAGCTATCTTCAAACGCTCGGCGTCAACGCGTACAACATCGGCAGCGACAACTCTGAAGAGGTGAAGGTTGCTCTTGAAAACGGAATGTTTGCGAACATCCGATACGAAAACGGGCGGAAATGGTTCATCCACGATTTCGATATGGAGAAAATCAAGGAGGACACAAAGAAGGACTTGATGAAATATTCAAAGCTCGGGAACTGGCGTACGATGCTTTTAAATTCCGAAATTTACGGATCTATTGTTTCAAAGGAAGCAAAAGAAAATCCGAAATACCTGAAGATGATTGAAGCGAATATTGGCATAAAGCCCGACTTTACATACACAGACGCGCCGAGTGAAGTCGACTGGAAAAAGCTTGGAGTACCTCCTATTAAAGGCGAAATCGACCACAAGGCGTGTCCGCCTCTTGAAACGGTCGCCTACGTTTGCAAGCGCGGTCTGCCGCCGATGATTTCAAATTACAAGACGACTGAAGCTGTAAAGGAACTGAAAAAGGATGTTCTCGTCTGGTCTGAACCATGTTATGGCGAACTCTTTGATTCTGTTGAAATGGGCTCTGACTGGGAATACGATTATTCTACCACCAAGACACTGCGCGAGCTAATCGACCATTATGCCGTGTGTCGTAAATTGAAACGCTTCTATCAGCCTACACTTTCAGGCTCCTATTTCTCGGAAATAAAAGGCGAGCATCCTACTCTAAAGGATAAGGACGGCAAGCCGCAAGCCATGATAATGTGTCAAAGCGCTGATGAGGTTACAATAAAAACATGGCTGTCAATGGGAGCAATCCCAATGCACAATCTTTCCTGGTTCACTCTTTCATCATGGCAATTAGGCCAGGAAAACGCGAAGAAGTATATCGAGACTCAAACGAATACCATAACGCAGATTGCCGAGCCAGATTGCTCCGAGGTTTACGGCAAGCGTTGGAAGGAGACATTGTATCCATCAGCGCTCCTTTTGCGCGACATGCCGAACGAGAAAGCAAAAATTGCGTTTCTTCACCTCCCTGAAGCCCGCTTTGCAGGCAACTTCTGGTGGGGCTTTGAGCATTTCACTCGCAACATAAAAAACTCAATGGCCACCCAATCGGCTCTGTTTGATGTTATTAGCTGTGACGAAATCAAAGCGGGATATGCCGATGATTACGACTATCTCGTATGTCCTATGAGCAAAGTCATCTACAAGGATAATGCGGACGCGTTGAGAAAAATCGCAGCAAAGGGCGTCAAAATCGTCCTTGATAGTTACGCAACAACTAAGTTTGATAATTGCATTCACCTTGAGGAGCTTAAATATCTCCACCCGAGAAAATGGGAGGAAATGAACGACACCTTCCTATCTTGGTATACAAATATCGTTAAGGACGTCGCAAAGAAATCGTATGCCTCTTCCATGAAGAGTGACGGCAAAACATCTTTCACATTCGTCAAGGAATACAAAGGAGCAAAATACGTTGTCGTTATAAACGATAAGCGCGACGAAAAACCATCCTTCCTCAACAAGTTTAAAACTAATGAATGGTACCGCGTTGTGGGAGCTCCGCAAAAAATCAACACGGAAATCAAGATGCCCAAGGGCTATACGATGTATGGCTTTAACGGAGCAAAAGCTCCCGATCAGGAATACGCGCCGGCAGAGGGAAGAATTTTTGCAATTTATCCAAAGGCCCTTAAAAAGCCTGCTCTCAAACTCCGTGGCAAGGCAAAGGTGGGAGAGTCTGTAAAACTCATCGTCAAAATCACCGATGTCGACGGGAAAAGTGCGCCTGGCCGTCAGGTTGTAAGGCTTACCTTCACCGATAATAACGGCGTGGTGCGTGACGAATCCGGCCTTTACACAGTTGAAGACGGGCGAGTTGAAATCACACTTCGAATCCCTGCTTGCGAAAAACCGACCGGATTTTTCTCAAAATGGAAAGCGGAAGTTGAAGATTTGACGACCGGATTTAAAAATTCCATCAAAGTCGGCATCAGAAAATAATCCCTATTTACTTGCACCATTGCCCTTGAAGTGATAAAATATTACAAAGTATAGAGAAAGAAAGGTTTCTGATGGACAAGAAGACGATTGAAGAAGTTGAAGCAAGATTTGAAGAACTTATGAACGGGGAATCTTTCCCGGTCGACGAAGTTATTTCCATGCTTTCGAATTTGCCGATAAATAAAGCTCAAGAATGGATTGCAAAGTTTTGCGCAAAAGCATTAGACGCAAGAGATTTTAATACGTTGCTCGCAATATACACAAATTGCGCAGGAAACTCAAACATTAAATTCAACAACATTGAAGTTCGCGATTCTCTCAAGAAATCAACGGCTGACAGAACATTGCTCTCTTTCGTTGACGCCGTTCGTTTTGATGCGCGCGACATCCGCGATTCATTGAATCGTCTTAATTCTTTAATCAGCTTCACCCCTGGTAAGTTGGTGTTTTGCGACGCTTGGGGCCTTGGTGAAATAAAGCGTATCGATTCCTTCTATCGCAAGCTTACAGTTGATTTCCGTACGCGCAAGGGGCACCAGTTTGCATTTGACGCAGCTTGCGAAATGTTGACGTTCCCGAAAGAAGACCATATCCTCGTCGTCGCCTACAAAGATTCAGCAAAGATTGAATCCATGAAGAAGGACGCACCAGGCGAATTGGTAAAGGCATTTCTTTCATGTTTTGGAAATATGCCCGTTTCCCGTTTGGAAGAACTCATTTCCCTTTATGGTCTCGTGTCCGCATCCGAATGGAAGAATTTCTGGGATAAGGCTCGTGGCGATTTGCGCAAAGACAAGATGGTTAAAATTCCTGCACGCCGTGCAGAGCCTCTCGTACTCAAGGAACAGGCTGAAGATTATGGCGACAATTGGCTTACGGCATTCGTTTCAATTACCGATGCGAAAGAAGTTCTCGCTCAAATCAACGAGTACAACGCTGCCGGGAAAATGAAAACTGCATCTGACGATGTAAAGGCAAAGATTTCCGATCGCCTTGAATTTGCAGCTCTTTCTGCCCGCGGCACCGACATCGCCCTTTATACGCGCGTCGCTCTCGTCACGAAGGAATTCGGTCTTTCCGCTCCTTCAATCGCAGACATGCGCACATATTTGGTTGAAAACGACCGCTACATCGATGCGGCACGCAAGCTCCCTGCCCGTGACGTGAAAGGATTGCTTGAACTTTTACTCAGCGACGAAGCATCTGTTGCAGAAACAAAGAAGATGATTTTTGCCGCCATCCCTGAAATGAATTTTGCATTCGTTTCCGAAATCATCGAACACTTCAAGGATGACGCTGAATTCCGCAAACTCATCGGCGATATGCTTCGCGATTCAAACGCTCCTGCGACAGTCGTCACATACGTTACTGGACATCGCGGCAAATTTGAAAACTGGCAAGAGCTTCCATCCTTACTCACGATTCTTTACCACGCAATCGTTCTTGGCGAAGGTCGTCAAAACGGCGAAAAGCTTCAAATGCAAAACATCATTCGCCGCTTGTTTGCCGACGAAAAGTGGGTCAATGGAATTCTTGACGAATTGAAGGACAAGGGTAGCGACGGCGATATGATTCTCTTCTTCGAACGCTTCCAGGCTTCTTTTGCATGGGATGTCGCAAAGCATCAGCTCATTACAAAGCGTATGACAAAGCACATGCCAGAGCTTGAAACGTACGTCACGGCTACTGCCGCTCCAGTTGTTGTTGAACGCATTACCTCGATTCGTTCTTATATGGAACGCGAAGCGGAATACCAAGATCTCATCAACAAGCAGATTCCTGCAAACGCAAAGAAGATTGATGAGGCTCGCGGCTATGGCGACCTTCGCGAAAACTTTGAATATCAGGCGGCAAAGGATGAACAGCGCGCATTGTTGCAAAAGCAGACTCTCATGCAACAGGATCTCAAGGACGTAAAGGCTGTTGATTTTGCAAACGCATCAACGGACGAAGTCAATCCTGGCACAATGGTTACGATTGTAAATACAGCGGGTGAAGAAGTCATTTACACCATTCTTGGTGAATGGGATAACGATTTAGAAGCACGTATCATTTCGAACAAGGCACAGCTTGCAAAGAACATGCTTGGCAAGAAAGTTGGCGACAAGTTTGAAATGAGCGATGCTCAAGGCGTCATTTCTGAAGCGACGATCAAAGCAATTGC
>JAGCMU010000096.1 GCA_017646325.1 Kiritimatiellia bacterium | reverse complement strand
ATCCAATGTCCAATATCAAGTCCCTGTCCCGATGAAAGGTACGACAAAATTCCTCGATGCATGGATTCCTGAAACTCGTGTGCTCATTGAACATAAATCTCGCGGCGTGAATCTTGATGCGCCACAAGCGGGGCACAACGGCCTTACACCATACGAGCAGGCCGCCGAATACGATGCCGCCCGCAGTTTCGACGAAAAGGCGCGTTGGATTATTACGTGTAATTTTGACGAGTTCCGTATTTACGACCGCACAAAACCACTTGCGCCTCCTCTTACACTGAAACTTGCCAATCTTCCCAAGGAAGCGTATCGTCTTAACTTTCTCGTGAACCCGAAGGAAAAAGCCGTTGACCGCGAGCTTGAAATTTCAGTTCAGGCAGGGCGTATCGTCGGAGAATTGTATGATGCGTTTCTGAAGCAGTATGGAAATTCCGACGCAACGACACTTGCCGCCCTCAATCGTCTTTGCGTTCGCCTTGTGTTTTGCCTTTATGCCGAAGATGCCGAAATATTTCCGAAGGACTGTTTCCGCCGCCTTGTCGAAGCGAGCGATGCGCGGCGTCTTCGCAGTGATTTACAGCGCCTTTTTATAACGCTTGATACACCATTGGAAAAACGTGACGCATATCTTGAAAAAGAATTTCAGGTATTCCCTTATACGAACGGCGGATTGTTTCGCGATGCGGCAGAAACTGATATCCCGCCGCTCACCGAAGATATTCGAAAACTTCTTATAGGAGCTACGCAATTCGATTGGCGCGAGATAACACCGACGATTTTTGGCGCACTTTTCGAATCAACCCTCAACCCCGTTACCCGGCGCGCTGGTGGTATGGTTTATACCTCTGTTGAAAATATACACAAAGTTATAGACCCTCTCTTTCTCGCCGAACTTACGCGCCGTGTAAATGAAACTGCGTCATTGACGCCTTCATCATCTACGGAGAAGAAACTTAAAGCGCTTCAAGATGAAATCGCCGCGCTTATGTTTCTTGATCCCGCAAGCGGCTCGGGCAACTTTCTGACGGAAACATTTATCTGTCTTCGCCGCCTTGAAAATAAAATCATTTCCGCACTTCAACAGGGTCAAAGAGAGTTTGATCTTGGAACGACGGTGAAAGTGTCTATTTCTCAGTTTCATGGAATTGAAATAAACGACTTCGCTGTTTCTGTAGCAAAAACGGCGATGTGGATCGCCGAGGCGCAGATGCTCAAAGAGACGGCAGAGATATTGCACCGCGAACCGGATTATCTGCCACTCAAAGATTATGACGGAATCATCGAGGGCAATGCACTCAGAATGGAGTGGGGAAGTTTGTTGAATGTTGCCAATGTGCAAATGTTGCCAATTGCCAAGTCCAATTCCCAATTGGGGAATAGGGAGCCGGGAACGGAAAATTGGAAATTGGGAAATGGAACTGGCAACACTACCACACTGGCAACATTTTCTTACATCATGGGCAATCCGCCGTTTGTGGGATACTCTAATCAGTCAGCGGAGCAAAAAGCGGATAT
>JAGCMU010000095.1 GCA_017646325.1 Kiritimatiellia bacterium | reverse complement strand
GGTCGCCACGAATCTGTTTGGAGAAGAAAAGCCGATTGGAAAGACGATTAGTTTGAGAAATATGCCGTTTACCGTTGTTGGCGTTTTGGAATCAAAGGGCGCTAACGGATGGGGGCAGGACCAGGATGATGTAGTGATGGCGCCATATACGACTGTTTCGCGGATACTTCAACGTTCGACATTTAACAATATCAACATGATGAATATTTCGCTTATTTCAATGGATGATTTGGAAGAGGCTAAAAAAGAAATCGCCCTCCTGCTTCGACAGCGCCACAAACTTCCGGATTATCGCGATAACGATTTTGAAATGCGCGACACGACGGAAATTATGAATACGATTGGCTCTGTGTCTGGGCTTATGACCGTTCTTTTGACGGCGGTTGCTGCGATTTCTCTTTTAGTTGGCGGTATCGGAATTATGAATATTATGCTTGTTTCCGTTACGGAACGTATTAAAGAGATCGGTCTTAGAATGGCAATAGGTGCAACGCCGGCAAATATTTTGGGCCAATTTATTCTTGAGGCGATAGTTCTTTCAACTGTCGGCGGAGCAATCGGCGTTGCCTTGGGAATCGGTGGCGCAAAAATAATCGGAGATGTCCAACATTGGCCGATTTTAATAGAGCCGACTTCCGCAATAGGAGCCTTCCTCTTTTCAGCTCTCGTCGGTATGTTTTTCGGGTTTTATCCAGCGTGGCGAGCAAGCCGCTTGAATCCGATCGATTGTTTGCGCTATGAATAAATTGTCGGGACAAATTAAAAAGGAGAGAAAAATGAGCAGCGAAAAATTATTTGATCTTGATAAGGCAAAGTGCGTTAAGTGCGGGATGTGTTCGCGAGATTGTTTTTTTGGAGCGCTTAAAATGGGCGTGGAGGGTTATCCGGAAATACCCAATCCCGCAAGATGTATGCACTGTCAACATTGCTTTGCAATTTGTCCCACTGGCGCAATAACATTTACAGGTAAAAAGGCAGAAGATTCTTTGCCCGTCGAGGGAGCTCTTTTGCCAAGCGCTGAAGCGGCAGAAAATTATATGCGTCTTCGCAGAAGTACTCGTCGATATGCCGATGCGGACGTTGATAAGGCCGTATTAGAGAGGATTTTGAAAGTTCTTGCCAATTCTCCGACCGGATGCAATGCCCGCGCGTTGAAATTTACGTGCGTTTCAAATCGTGAAGCGATGAACGAATTTCGCAAGAAATTCATCCGCGCTATTGAAGGGTATCGCAATGGTACGAAATTGCTTCCGCGGTGGTTAGCGGTTCCTGCAATTCAAATGAGAAGAGGGGAAAGTGATATATTTTTCCGCGGAGCAACGGGAATGCTTATCGTTTCTTCCGATGAAAAAGCTCCAGGGGTGACAACGCCAAATGAAGATGTCGTAATCGCCTGTTCTCAATTTGAAATGCTTGCCCAGGCGAACGGTTTAGGAACTTGTTGGTGCGGATTTTTGCGGCTCGTTCAAAATGAAGTTCCCGTACTTCTTGAAAAAGTTCTTGGCTTCCGTCAAACAACACCGTTTTATGCGATGTTATTCGGTATCCCTGCAGTCAAATACCAACGCGGGATCCAACGCGACGACGAAGCTGCCATTGATTGGTTTTAA
Source organism: Kiritimatiellia bacterium (assembly GCA_017646325.1). Lineage (GTDB taxonomy): Bacteria > Verrucomicrobiota > Kiritimatiellia > RFP12 > UBA1067 > RGIG9934. The sequence goes on along the minus strand of JAGCMU010000095.1, from coordinate 4,979 downwards.
TTTTTCTGTTCAAAAAAACTGAAAAATCTTCTTTCCTTTTTTCAGAAAATTTAGTAAAATATTCCTCAAGTTTTTTAGGGCGGTTAGCTCAGTTGGTTAGAGCATCTGCTTTACACGCAGAGGGTCGGGAGTCCGAGTCTCTCACCGCCCACCAATTTCAGTCCAATCGGAAGGAAGTGTTTTGGTGAATATTAAAATTCAACCACTTATTGATCTCCAGGAAGTTGACGGACGTATTCGCGAGTTAGAGCGCGAAGCTAAAGATCTTCCAATGCGCAAGGCGCAGGAGACTGCTAGTTTGAGGGGCGATAACGCTGCTCTTAGTATTGCAAAAGAACATCGTGCGGCAGTTGAGAAAAAAATCGAGGGTATGGAGCGTGAGATTGAAGAGCGTAAGAATAAGATTCTTGAAATACGCACGTCTCTTCCAACAATCAAATCAAACAAGGAATTGCTTCAGGTAAACATTCAGCTTGAAACGCTTGAACGCGAAAACAGCGAAGCTGAATTCCGTATGCTTGCACAAGCAGATGAGATTCCGACTTTGGATGCAGAAGTCGTCAAGTGCCAAGCTCGTGTTGACGCAGCTCAAGGCAAGGTAGATGAATTAGTTGCAGAGCTTGATGAAAGAATTGCTCAAGTCAATGAGGAATTGGAATCATTGAAGCAGGAACGCGTTGAAAAGTCTGCCGCCATTACGAATCCTCGTTTGAAGCTTTATTATGAACGCATCCGCACCAAGCGTTGGCCGGCAGTCGTTACTTTGAACAGTGACAACGTTTGCGACGGATGTCACCTTCGTCAACCGCCAAGTGTAGGTCAGATGGTTGACAAGGAAAAAGATCCAAGCGTATCTATTGATTACGTTTGCTGCACGATGTGCGGGCGAATCCTTTATCGCGATTGAGTTTTACGATTTCCCTTTGAGATCGCCTATATGCGACCGATCGCGCTCGAAAGAGTGAGGAAAGTCCGGACTCCATAGGGCATGGGACTCGGTTGTTAAAGCCGAGGGTGTAATGGCAAACGTTGCAGACGGAAAGCGCCACAGAAACAAACCGCCTGCTTTCGGGCAGGTAAGGGTGAAAAGGCGGTGTAAGAGACCACCGGAATGGGAAGACCATTTGCAAGGCAAGCCCTCCCAGGAGCAAGATCAAATAGAGAATTGAGCGAGCTGCCCGTTCGCCCCGAACCTACGGGTGAGGTTAAATTCTGGGTTGATTGCGATAGATGAATGATCGGATTTGCCGCAAGGCAAAGAACAGAATCTGGCTTATTCGCAAGGCTTTCTTGAAGGGATTTACTATAAGGAGGAGTCAACGATGAACGATAATGTACGAGTGATTGCAATTGACGGCCCGAGCGGCGCGGGAAAAAGTTCCGTATCACGCATTGTGGGTGAACGTTTAGGTTATCTTCATGTTGATTCCGGGGCATTGTACAGGATTATGTCTTGGCAATGTCTTGAAAATAAAGTCGATACTTCATCCCCTTCCGATGTGGCGGCGTGTGCTGAAAAAGTCGAAGTGGAATTTCGCGTTGAAAATGGCGCTATTGCATATTATGTTAATGGCGAGGCTCCAGGAAATAAAATCCGCACGCCAGAAATCAATGCCGTAGCAAGCCCCGTTGCCACCGTGAAAGAAGTGCGCGACAAAATCACTTCCATTCTTCGCTCTCTTACTCGTTTCGGTAATCTCGTCATTGAAGGGCGTGATATTACGTCGGCGGTATTTCCTGATTCTCCTGCAAGATTTTACCTTACCGCTTCTGCGGAAGCGCGCGCTATGCGACGGAGAAAGGAAGAGGTGGAAAAGGGGATTGCAAACCAATCAGTCGAAGCTGTTAAGGCAAGTCTCCTTGCGCGTGATAAAATCGATTCTTCCCGCAAGCATGCTCCCCTGGTAAAGGCTGACGGCGTTATTGAGATCGACTCTACGGAGTTGACTTTGGAAGAAGTCGTTGAAAGCGTAATCAATTCCTTGCCTGACGGATGGAAATAAAATTTTCATCCGCTTCCGATTGAAGGGATTTTGAAAATGAAAATTGTTGATTGTGATTATTTTGTAGTCGGCTCTGGAATGAGCGGGCTTTTGACGGTGTTGCATCTTTCAAAATCAGGGAAGGTTGTTCTCGTTACAAAAGCAAAGCTTGCCGATTGCAACACGAATTGCGCGCAAGGTGGCATTTGTTGTGTTGCCGATCCCAAGGACAATTTTGAAGCGCATGCTATCGATACGGAAATTGCGGGGGCAGGGCTTTGTGACGGCGATGTTGTGAGAAAGATGGTTTCCGAAGCTCCTGCGGGCATCAAGGATTTGATTGATTGCGGAGTTAAATTCAATCGAAAGGAAGATGGCTCGTGGGACTTAGGTCGCGAGGGTGGCCATTCAATGCGCCGTATTTTTCACGCTGGTGACATTACCGGAGAAAAATGCGAAGCTGCCATGATTCGCTCTTTGCGTAAACATTCCGATATTGATATTCGCGAAGGGACTACCGTAATCGATCTTATAATAACGTCACGAATCGGATATTCTGGTACGGGGCGTTGCGTGGGAGCATACGTTCTCGATGTGGAAACGTCGGAGATTTATGCAATACGTGCTCCACACACAATCCTTGCAACGGGCGGATGCGGTAAAGTTTATTTGTATACTTGTAACCCGGATACTGCAACGGGCGATGGGATAGCTCTTGCTTGGAGAGCAGGCGCGAAAATCGCGAATATGGAATTTTTCCAATTCCATCCAACGTGCCTTTATCATCCGAAGGCAAAAAGATTTTTGATTTCCGAAGCTGTTCGCGGCGAGGGGGCTGTGCTCGTAGATGCAAATGGAAAACCGTTTATGCATCGTTACGATTCGCGCGAATCACTTGCTCCTCGCGATATTGTCGCTCGCGCCATTGACAGTGAAATGAAGAGAACGGGTGCGCAATGCTGCTTTCTTGATATTCGCAAAAAAGGGCGTACGTTTTTACAGCGCCGCTTCCCAAACATTTACAAGAAGTGTCTTGAGTTCGGAATTGACATGGCGAAGGATTTGATCCCGATCGTGCCGGCCGCGCATTATTGTTGCGGAGGTGTAAAGACAACGATTGACGGTGAAACAAATGTTCCTGGATTGTCTGTAGTGGGTGAGGCCGCCTGTACGGGTCTTCACGGGGCGAACAGGCTCGCATCAAATTCACTTTTGGAAGCAATGGTGATGGCTCGATTCATTTCACGGCGATTGAGCAAGAATAAAGAAAAACAATTGAAGAAGGTGAAAATACCTACATGGAAAACGGGTCGTGCTGTCGCTCCTGACGAAGCTGTTCTCGTCTCGCACATGTGGGATGAGATTCGTCGATTGATGTGGGACTATGTTGGTATCGTTCGTTCCAATAAGCGCCTTGCTCGCGCCCGTCACCGTATTGCAACTTTGCGTCGGGAAATTCGTGAATACTATTTTTCGTATCTCGTCACACCCGATACGCTTGAGCTTCGCAATCTTGCGGTTTGTGCGGAGCTTATCATCAAGAGTGCTCAAAAGAGGACTGAATCAAGAGGTCTTCATTATACCCTTGATTACCCCAATAAAAAGAAATATGCCCGGGAGACGATTCTCCCAGGCTTCAGTTCCAAGTAAAAATTTTTGAAATCGGCTTTATTAGAAAAGTTCTATTATTGCCGAATCTATCTCACTTACTTGAACAACTTTTGTTTGCGTGATAGGAGCATTCTCCAATTGCGAAAACGATTCAGGCGGATTTGTGAGAATGTCTTCGCCGAATGCGTGGAGGCATGTTTCCGGGAATTTGTACGGTGTTGCCGTGGCGGCAATTACGCATGGACGATTTTGAGGGAATCCAAGCTTGCGGGCAACACAAGTTGCAACGGCAGTGTGAGGATCGAGAATGTATCCGCTTTCATCACGCATGCGTTTCATTTCATCTTCAGTTTCTTCAGGCGTTGCAAACCCGGAAACAAAAGATGATTTGAGTTCTCTTTTGGCCTCATCCGTGAGATGGTAAATTCCCGAAGAAGAAAGTTCATCAAAGAGCGCGTTGACCGCATTTGGATCGTTGTTGTTGATGAGCCACAACAAACGTTCGACATTCGAGCTTTTGCGGATATCCATTGATGGGGAATTCGTCACCACGAGTTCAGGGCGCGGGTCGTAAATTCCGTCAGTAACAAAGCCGTCGAGAACACGGTTGATGTTTGCGGCCAAGATAAGGTTCTTGATTGGTGCGCCGAGCTTTTTCGCATAATACGCCGCAAGAATGTTTCCGAAATTGCCAGAGGGGACGACCACATCAAATTCTTGACCATCAAGCTTTGAAGCGGCATGGAGATAGTAGGCGATTTGAGGAATGAGGCGTCCTGTATTGATTGAGTTTGCAGAGGAGAGGATTACGCCTGATTCCTTTGCTTGGGCATTGATTTTTTCGTCTGCAAAAATTCGCTTAACGGCGGCCTGGGCGTCGTCAAAGTTTCCGCAAATTGCAATGCCGTGGACATTGGCGGCGGAAGGGGTCGTCATTTGAAGACGTTGAATACGGGACGTTCCGACGTTAGGGAAAAGTACGGCAACCTCAACACCTTCAACGCCTGCAAATCCTGCCATGGCGGCAGAACCGGTGTCGCCTGATGTGGCTGTCAAAATAAGGATTTTCTTTACGTCGTCACCGTTGATTTTTTTCGCGGCGGCGGCCATTAAAACAGGAAGGACGGAAAGTGCCACATCCTTAAATGCTCCGGTGGGGCCGTGAAACAATTCCAAAATTTTAAATTTACCTGCATCTACGAGCGGAATCGGATCTTCCTTTGGAAACTTTGAAAGGAGGTTCTTTACCGCGTCATTTCTTATTTCTTCAGGAATATCATCAAAGAAAGTTGCGAGGGCTGCGGACTCTGCTTTTTCAAGTGTCGACCAATCTTTTGATGCAACTTCTGGAATTGAAGAAGGTACATAAAGCCCGCCGTCAGGGGC
>JAGCMU010000094.1 GCA_017646325.1 Kiritimatiellia bacterium | reverse complement strand
CTACTCTATAATCGCAACGGATGAAGCAAATCGGCGGTCGCGGGGCGACCGCCCTACCATTAAAACTGTCAAATTGTCAAACTGTCAAACTGTTTCTACTGTCAAACTGCCTACAAAAAAGCCATCAAAATTCTTCATTATTCCACATTGTGTCTGTCACCATATCAACATTTTCGTGTCGCGGGGCGACCGCCCTACAGTTAAAACTCGCAAATTCCGAATCTTCTAAACTCCAGTTTCATTATCTATTGACGGTGGTGATGTTGTTATGATACCATATTGAGCAAGAAAGGATTCTATTCCTTTTATTGGAATAGTAATGTAAAACCTATGAATTTTCGTATTTTTGCGGCTGTTTTTTCTGTAATGGCTTTTACAGCTCTTGCTGATGAGTCTTGGTTTGGTGCTCCCATACCAGCATCGGGCGAGGATGGTCGTCCAGATTGCGGTATGACGGCAGCACGTATTTTTGACGCTCCTATCCCTGGGTTAAGGAAGCTTGGAAAATTGGTTGTTCCAAATTCCACTAATGTTTTTGGAAATTGCAATAGCTCAATTGGTTTTGAAGGGTTGGATAGAGGCTTGTTTAATCCAGAGCGCTGTTACGATACGCTTGCAACAACTGGTGTTAAGTGGGCTCGAATCTGTACGATGTGGAGCCGTTGTGAAAAGGAAAAGGGCGTGTACGATTTTTCCGTTCTTGATGGTATTGTGGAAAATCTGACAAAGCGTGGAATTCGTCCATGGGTCTGCGTTACGTATGGCAATACACTTTATATGACGAATTGCTATACTGGCGCAGCCGTCGGGTGTGTGCCTATATATTACGGGAAAGAATGTCAAGCGGCATGGCGTCGCTATGTGCGCGAGCTTGCACGGCGTTATAAGGGTAAGATTACGCATTGGGAAATATGGAATGAGCCCAATTTAAAACATTTTTGGCAGCCTAAAAAGCCTAATGCCAAAGATTATTTGAAATTTTTAAAGCTTACAAGTAAAGAGATTCGTAAGGAGATTCCAGATGCGAAAATCGGCGCTTCCACTGCATCTCCTGCCTTAAATAAATGGGAAAAGAGCTTCTTTGATGCGGGTGGAGCAAAGTTTATTGACTTTTGGTGCAGCCACGCGTATTCGTGTGTCCCTGAACAGCTACGCCGTAAGCAGAGAATCGCCTCTGGAGATACCTCCGATTATGTGACGGTTCTCAAGGAGGTTCGCAAGTTTATCGATGAGCGAGGCGGTGCGCATATAGAGTTTTGGCAGGGAGAATCCGGTTTTCCGAGCTGGTTCCCTGAAGGACATTGGCTTTTTGGAAAGGGAGTATGCAAGAAGGGGTGGCAAAGCCAGGCGAATCAGGCGAAATGGCTTTTGCGCCGATTCCTTACAGATAGGCGTGCGGGAATTACCCGCAGCTCGTTTTTCCAAATGGCCGACGTTTCCCGGGCTTATTCAATGGCCACCACTACGCAGACCCATCCTGCCGAACATGGTATCGTAAACGGATGGACGTATAAGCCTAAAATGTCATATTACGCATTCGGACATTATAATGCTCTTTTATCAACGGCACAGTATGATCCGTCAATAGAGGTATCTATTTCTCCTGTTGAATCTGGCGGCGTTGCGACAATGTCCATGGCGTTTCGTTCGGCAGATAACACTCCAATGTTTCTATACTATACGCAATTTGATTTTTCAAAAAATTACGTGGGCAAATGCTATACGCCTATGACCGACGCAGAATTGACGGTGCCCTCATCGCTTGCTCCAAAAAATCCCGTTCTTGTGGATATGCTTCGCGGCGGAGTATACAAGGTTTCGTCCTTCGCCGAGGCTGATGGATGCGTAAAGTATAAAGGGCTTCCGCTTGTCGATTATCCTCTTTTACTGACAGATGTTTCAGCGGTGAAGTTTGCACCTGCTTCTTCAAACTGACGATATATTCAATACGACGTGGAGTTATTCGCCAACTAAAGAAGCGTATTGATTTGTGATAACTTGTTTCGCATAACGGGTTTTCACATAGTCAAAACCATCAATGCCCATTTGCGCAAATGTTTCCTTGTCCGTTATCGCTTGAGCAAGTTCTTCTGCCGAGTTGACGGCGATGCCGCCTTTAGAATCGATCACGAACTTTTCCAAATCACTTCCCTTTGCAGTCACTACCGCCAACGGTTTCCTTTGCCCTAATATGCGGTAGATTTTGCTTGGAATTCCATCGCTAGATGCAAGAGGATCTTGCCCTACGTAAAAGAGATCGCTTTCTGCATAAAGCTTCGGCATTTCGCTAAGGGGAATGTAATCGCGAAATTCAACATTCGTCAATTCGTGAGCAAGTTTTTTGAGGCGGTCCTTGTCTTGCCCTTCACCTACAAACAACACCCGCACATCTGGACGTAATTTGGCGACGTCTACCATCACTTCAAGATATTGCGGAACTCCCATATTCCCGGCGTAGCAAAGTGTGAATTTTTCATGTGGAATATTCAGGGGGATATGGTCTTCGTCTATTTCCACGTAATTAGGGATGAGTTTTACTTTTTCAGGATTCGTGCGTTCGCGGATTTTTTTGCACATCCCTTCCGTTATGCTCGTTACGTATAAAGCATGGCGGTAAATGAAGCGTTCGACCTTTTCAAAAAATCTTATTATGCTTTTCCCTTTCATTTTGCCAAGATTTACTGCGATGTCGGGATAAAGCTCTTGAACATTGTAAATGTATTTCGCCCTTTTAAGCTTTGCAATCGCCCATGCGGCAAGCCCGATCGTCAATGGAGGTGAGCAAGCAATAATCGTATTTATGCGACCTATGAATAATGCGACAAAAACACTTACGGCATGAAACCAAATCCAACTCAACATCCTGAGCGGCGGCCAAATGCTTTTTCGCGGCATTGGAATGTGGTATGCCGTAACGCCATTAAGCGTGCTCTTTTTCAAGAAGGGCCAAAGGAGCCAATTCAAAGGCTGCTTTTCTTCCATGCTCAAATCGCGATTAAAGTGCGGAGTCGTTGTGATAACCTTGACGTTGTTCCCTTGCAGAAGTAAATCCTCGGAAAGCCCCGCCATAATTTGGGCGGTACTGACATTGTCAGGAGAGAAGGTCAGCGACAGAATAAGAAGATTATTTTTTTTATCCATATCTCTTTCGCCTCACACGTCTTCACGGAAGGTGTCCGGTTTTGAAGGATCAAAAACTTCGTTCGCCCACATTAAAGTCACCATGTCGGAAGATCCTGTATTTTCAATGTTATGGGTATAGCCAGGAGGGATGCGCACGACCTCCAATTTTTCTCCGCTTACGTTGTACGAAATTACCTTTGCCGAAGAGTCATCCATTTTTCTAAAACGAATAACACCCGTGCCGCTTACGACTAAAAATTTTTCGTGCTTTGTGTGGTGCCAGTGCTGCCCCTTTGTGATATTCGGCTTTGAAATGTTTATGCTGACTTGTCCGCGTTCAAGCGTGTGCAAGACTTCCGTAAAGCTTCCTCGGTTGTCGCAATGCATCGTGAGCGGATAAGAAAATTCATTTTCCGGCAAATACGAAAGGAATGTTGAATATAATTTTTTTGAAAACCCGTCTCGTTGGTCGGGTACTTCTAAAGTTTGCGGCTCATTGCGAAAATCTTCAATCAAGTCAACGATTTCGCCGAGAGTTTTTTTGTAACAAGGCTCTACCGACATAAAGGGGAGGATCGGTTCCTTTTCACAGTTCATACATTTGATAAACGCGTCAACGACATCGTCGATATATACGAGATTTACCTCGGCACTGCGGTCGCGAACCATAATATCAAGGTTGTGTGCGCGATTATGGCACCACGTTGCGACGGCTGAGTTGTAGTTTGGTCTGCACCATTTTCCGAAAACGTTTGCAAGGCGAAAGACAAAAACCTTCGCGCCTGTTTTTTCGCCATACGCCCTTACTGCATTTTCAGCGGCGAGCTTGCTTTCCCCGTAGGGATTTTCAAGGGATGCCTGGATACTTGAACTCAACAAAACGGGGACGGGTCTTTTTTCTAAAATCCCTAAGACGTCTTCTGTGAAAACGGTGTTGCCGGTAGTAAATTCAGATTCGTCGGTCGGGCGGTTTACTCCGGCAAGGTGAAAAAGGAAATCACAGTCGTTAAGCCACGCTTCCAGTTCAGCTTTTGTGTTATCTAAATCGAAACGGAAAATCTCAATGCCGTCAATTTTACTCAACGCAAGGCAAAGGTTTTTACCGACAAACCCGTTTGCCCCAGTAACAACAACTTTCATAAATTCCTCTTTTTCTTTTTTATTAAAGATATCAAATAACGCCTTTCAGAGCAAGTATTTTATCACTCAACTTAAAAGTATGAATTTTAAGTTTCTTTATATAAAATTTTGTGATATAATATTGATTTGATGCCTAAAAAAGGCGAAATTTAAGGAGAAAATAAGTATGAAGATTAAATTTGGTGACGTGACGGAAAACGTTGTCATGCGTAAGGAATTCCCACTTAAGAAGGCTCAGCAAGTTCTTAAGGGCAAGACGGTTGCCGTTTTGGGTTATGGTATTCAGGGCCCAGGACAGGCTCTCAATATGCGTGATAATGGCATCAATGTTATTATTGGTCAACGTAAATCCACCAAAGCAAACTCCAGCTGGAAGCGTGCAATCAAGGACGGCTGGGTTCCTGGCAAGACGCTCTTCTCTATTGAAGAAGCTGCTGAAAAGGGCGACATCATCATGATGCTTACGTCTGACGCATCACTTTCAAAAGTTTGGAAGCAGATTGAACAGTATGTAACTCCAGGTAAGGCTCTTTACTTCTCACACGGCTTTGGCTATGTGTACAACAAGCTTACCGGCATTAAGCCAGCCAAGGGCGTTGCTTTGATCATGGTTGCTCCAAAGGGTTCCGGTACTTCTGTCCGCCGCAACTTCCTCAACGGTGCAGGTATCAACAGCTCTTACGCATTTGAACCAAACGGTGCAAACGCAAAGCAAACCGAAGAGCTCACAAAGGCAATCGGTATCGCTGTCGGTTCTGGTTACCTCTTCCCAACCACTTTCAAGAATGAAGTTACGAGCGACCTCGTTGGTGAACGCGGTATCCTTATGGGTGCTCTTTGCGGCGTAATGGAAGCTCAGTATGAAGTTCTCCGCGCAAACGGCCACAGCCCATCTGAAGCATTCAACGAAACTTGCGAAGAATTGACACAGTCTCTCATTCGCCTCGTTGACGAAAACGGTATGGACTGGATGTATTCCAACTGCTCGCAGACCGCTCAGCACGGTGCTCTTAAATGGCGCAGCCACTTCCACAAGGCAACACTTCCTGTCTTCAAGAAGCTCTACAAGAGCGTCAAGGACATGACGGAAGCCAAGGAAGTTATCCGCGATACCGGCGCAGATGATTACAAAGAAAAGATGGCTGAAAAGCTTCAGGCTCTTCACGACGGCGAAATGTGGCGCGCTGGCGCAGCTGTTCGCAAGCTTCGTCCAAATGAAGCAAAGAAGGCTGGTGCAGATAAGGCTGCTGGCGTTCAAGGCCGCAAGTTCTAATATTTGCGAAAGCAATTATGAAAAAACACCGAATGAATTCATTCGGTGTTTTTTTATTTCCCCGATCTCAAAGCGGGATCGAGGATATCGCGCAAGTCGTCTGCGAGTTTGTTGAACGAAAGTACGAGAAGGAAGATGGCAAGTGAAACGAATGTCATTTCCCACCATACCCCTTGCCACAGACGCAAACGGGCGTTGTTTATCATAATGCCCCAACTCGGCTCGCCTTGTACGCCGATCCCCAAGAAAGAGATGAAAACTTCAGTCGCTACGGCCGACGGGAAACGGATTGAAAATTGGATTAAAATAATGTGAGAGACGTTCGGCAGCAGGTGGCGGAACATTATTCTAAAATGCGAATATCCCAAAACGCGTGCCGCTTGGATATAGGCGCGGTTACGATGCTTCATTACTTCTGCGCGAATCGTTCTGCACACACCGACCCACGTTGTAAGACCGATGCCGAGATAAATGCCAAGAAGACCTTGTCCCACAACCATTGAGATTGCAAGAATAAACAAGAGTCCTGGCATTGACGCAATGCTGGCGCACAACCATACGACAACGGAGTCTGTTTTTCCTCCGAAATAGCCGCCTAAGAGACCGAGCAGCACGCCGAGAGGAATGGCTATGAGAGATGTCATAATCCCGACGTGGAATGCAATTCGCGCGCCTTGCACGAGACGCTTTGATACGTCACGCCCAAGATTGTCCGTACCCATCGGGTGCTCGAGCGATGGAGGGAGATAACGCAAATCGTCCCGCACTTGATTGTAGGATGGAGTCACGTCATTTGCTTTTGCAATCCGGTAGGAAACTTCTCCCCACAGAGCAACTGCAAAGTAGGATACGATAATTATCAGAGCAAGTTTCCCGCCCACGCTGAGTTTATGCCATAAACTTCTCATGTGAGTCTGACCCTCGGATCCAATAACGCGTAAAGAATGTCGGTGAAGAGATTTACGATTTGATACAACAAAGCCCCCAACACCACGACTGCGCGTACAACTGCCATATCGGCAGAATGAATTGCGTTTATGCTTACATTCCCCAATCCGGGGATTCCGAAAAACGTTTCAAGCATCAAGGAGCCTGTAAATAGGAATGGGATGGATAAGGAAATGTATGTGACGATTGGGATGAGAGCATTGCGCAATACGTGGCGCGTCAATACGCGAGTATGCGAGAGGCCTTTTGAATATGCAGTGCGTACGTAAGGCTTGTAGATTTCGTCGAGAATAGCCGTCCTGAAAAACCTGATATCTGTTCCGAGAGAGGAAATGATTCCGATTATAACAGGCAGAACGACATATATCGCGCTTTCATAACCCCATATTGGAAAGAGTCCGCATTTGAACGCAAATACGAATTGTCCCAAAAGAACCCATATAACATAGTTGACGCTCATTAAAACAGTTGAAATCATCAATATGCCTTTGTCGACAATCCTCCCTCTAAACGCTGCGCATAATAGCGCAAGCGAAATGCCGATTACCGTTCCTCCCAAAAGTATCGGCAATGTGATTGTGAGGCTCGGCCCCACGCCGCGTTTGAGAATTTCGCTTACAGGTTCATCGTATTCGGTGGAAATGCCGAAGTCTCCTTTTACCAGGTTTTTGGCAAAAGAAAAGAACTGTGAATCGAAGACATTGCCGTCTCCAATCAGAAGCGGTTTGTCGTAACCGTACTTCGTGTTGAAGGCGGCAATCGATTCTGCAGTCGCATTTTTCCCAAGAACGACCATCGCAGGGCTTGAGCCGATTACGTGAAAAAGCATAAACGTCAAAACGATTATTCCCAATGTCGTCGGGAATAATTCGAGAAGACGTTTTATGATGTAACGGAACATTATTGGGCAGACTGGATCGTTTTACGTACCTTGTCGGCAACAGCGGCAGGATCGCACGATTTCAAGCGTTCAAGAATCTTTTCCCAGCGGAATGCGGCAGAGCCCGCTTCGTCATAAGGACGCATTGAGAAGAGCTCGTCAAAGGCACGTGGATTGGAGGCGTAAAGATTCTTCACTTCATCAAGTTTTTTCTCAAAAGATGAAACGAACGCTTTTGCAAACGCGGGATAGTCGGAAACGAATTTTTCGCGGCGCGTCACGACACTGGCGTATCTAGGCGCGAGCTCTTCCAATGTTTCAAGGTATTTTACGAATGCTCCTGCATGGTCGGTGATGACGATGTTGTCCGGAAGGGAGTCTTCGCCGTATTTGATGACTTCATGGTTTTTGTCAAACACGCATTCTCCCGTTTCCGTTTCCGCGCGCCCGACAATTATATCGAGAGCCGCCGCTTCACCCATAAGCTCCGCGAATTTACGAGCGAAAGCAGGATTTGCAAAACGCATTGGCGGGATCTTGTCCGACGCGGTGCCCGAGATGTAATCGCGGACAAAGTAGTTTACGCGGATGTTTGAATTTTTGTATTCGTTGTCGCCATGGTATTTTTCAATAAGCTGACCGACGCTTACACGGGCGGGGAGATTCATTCCGAGCTGCTTGCATGCCAAACGGCGGTCAAGGATATAATCGGCATAATCGTCCGTTTCAATAATTGATTGAAGGAGTGTTTTGCCTGCATTCAGGTGTTCGGCGATTCCCCACTTCTGGAAACGCAAAATAAATAGACGCTCTTCGTTTTCAGACGTTGTCTTCACTTGAAGAATGTAAACGTTGCCGCGGTTTGCCTTTGTGTTCGGCGTGCGGGCGAGAGAATGGGAAATTCTTCCGACGTTCACGTATTGGATTTTGCTGAATAAGCGCATGCAGTTGAAGATGATGTTGCGTACGCGGAAATCGCAAATAGCGAGAAGTTCTGGGTCTTGCGAGTGAAGGGCTTCATCGTATATGGAATCAAAAATCAAATGTCCGTCATCAATCCGCCCGCCAGGGAACCATTCGATTTGACGGTAAAATTCAGGCGATATGTTGTTGATGAGTTCATCGTCTTCAACCTCGGTCTGGTTCGGCCTTTGTGAAAGCGTTTTGCACATTTCATTTCGCCAATCGAGATTTTCAACGGTTTCGTTGCGCAGATTGACGGGAATCGACATACGATAGTCGATCATAATCGCGTTGAATTCTTTACGCATTTCATCGGCAGACAAATTCAAATTCAGATTCTTGAATTTGCTTTTGATTTCGCTTGGAGTCGAGCGCGGGAAAACGGCCACATCGGGCTGCAAAAATCTGTTGCAGGAATTCAGCCCATTGACGATTTCCTTTACTTGTGCGGCGAACCTGTCGTCGGGAAGTGAAGTGATAGATTCAATGGAAAGCGCTGTGAAGTAGCGTGTACCGGTTGCTGGATTGTAATAGTAAATCGCCTCGTTTTCAATTGATGCTCGCGATGTTTCAATTTGTCTGTTCATTTCTTCCGAAGAACGGGGCATCGGCGCGATACGCCAATTTTCGCCGCGTTGCAAAAGGGCGGTGCGAACTTTATGCGAGTGCGTGTTGAGAAAACGGATTTTTCTTTTCGACACGAAGCATTGAAGTTCTTCATCTGCGCGAAACGCCAAATCCATACGTTCGGGATCAGGGCGTATCAAAACATAATCGTTGGTGAAAAGGAGGTCGACAGATTCTGCTATTTCGTCCGCGGCTTCAATTTCAGAAAGGGGAGCCATATTCTGCGCTCTGCGTCCGCGGTTTATTTCCTCTATCCACGCCGCACGCTGCAACACATGCATTGATTTTTCCGTGACGAGCCCGCGCGTACGAAGGAAAATCGTTCCTATGCGGCTTTTTAGCGAGCCGTTTTCATTACGGGCAAAGATTTTATCACCTAAAATTTTCATGTTGAAAATTCCTTTGATTGTAATTTAATTCCGAGCAGCTCTTTCTGCGCTTTCAACTGTATTCCAAAGAAGCATCGTAATCGTCATCGGGCCTACTCCGCCTGGGACCGGAGTGATGGCGGACGCCACTTCCGAGCACGATGCAAAATCGGCGTCGCCGCAAAGGGCGTAGCCTTTTGGTTTTGAAGGATCGACCACACGGTTGACACCTACGTCAATGACTACTGCGCCACTTTTCAACATATCGCCCGTCAAGGTGTTAGGTTTCCCTGTTGCAACGATAACGATGTCTGCCGTTTTTGTGTAGACGGATGCATCCGGCGTTCCCGTATGGCAAAGCGTGACGGTTGCGTTCGCACCCTCCCCTTTGCGCGAAAGGAGGACGGCTACAGGCTTTCCTACGATATTTGATCTACCCATGACAACTACGTGCTTGCCGGCAGTTTCCATACCCGTTGTCTCAATGAGTTTTATGATGCCATGAGGAGTGCATGGAAGAAAACATTCTTCGTCGATGAGCATTTTGCCGACATTTACGGGAGTAAAGCCGTCCACGTCTTTTTCAGGAGCGATTGCATTGATGACGGCTTTGTCGGAAAAACCTTTTGGAAGCGGCAATTGAACGAGAATCCCGTGTACTGCAGGGTCTCTGTTCAGTTCGTTGATTTTTGCGATAAGTTCATCTTGCGTAATCGTTGCAGGAAAGTGAAACGGGAAAGATGCGATACCTGCTTCTTGGCACGCTTTTTCTTTTGCAGTCACATACGAAACAGATGCTGGATTCTCGCCGATGAGAATTACAGCAAGACCAGGCGTGACATTTTTTTCAGCCTTTAACGCCGCCGCGCGATTTGCAATTTCCAAACGAAGGTCGGAAGCAAGTTTTTTGCCGTCAATTATTGAAGCTGACATATAAAATCCTCTCATGTTTTTTGTGAAGGAATATCTTACCAA
The DNA here is from genome assembly GCA_017646325.1 of Kiritimatiellia bacterium. GTDB lineage: Bacteria > Verrucomicrobiota > Kiritimatiellia > RFP12 > UBA1067 > RGIG9934. The sequence continues at coordinate 4,418 of JAGCMU010000094.1, read as the reverse complement.
ATTATGTGCCTAATGTGTATTTTTATTGCATGTTCCCTAAAAAAACATTTTTTTTCTCGTACCCACTTGTCTAAAGGGCATTTTTTTGGTAAAATATTCCTTCGTATCTCGAAACTTTTTTCAAGATACACGGTTCTTTGATAGTTTAATGTGAAGGATGAGCGTTCCTTAATAAGGGGCGCAAGCACTTAATCTAAAGGGATTTGGAGTAAGATGCGGCATCGTCACGTGCATGGAAACGGCTGTGAAGTGGAAACACATGGTACGTCCGGCAATTGATGAGTTGCGCTCGCTTTATACCCTTAGTGTCTAAAGTGGGCGTTTTTCGTTTAAATTCTTCACATTGGGCTTGAAACTGTCTTAAGACTCAACCATAAATTTGACGTTTTTTTCGTCAAGGGCGGCAACTTCAGGTGAAGACCGCTGTGATTATGGTCGTTAAGGGACAGGATGTTGAAACAAAAAGAAAAGGTAAAATAAGATGCAACAGCAGAGAGTGCGCATCCGCCTCCAGGCATACGATCATCGTGTGTTGGACCAAGCAGTCGGTGGTATCATCGACACTGCCAGGAACACGGGTGCGGGAGTTGTGGGGCCGATCCCCCTCCCTACGCGCGTTGAGCGGTTTACGGTAAACCGTTCTCCGAACGTGGATAAGAAATCAATGGATCAGTTCGAAATGAGAACGCACAAGCGTCTTCTCGATATCGTCAATCCTACAGCAAAGACGATCGATGAACTGAAGAAGCTCAACCTGCCTGCGGGCGTCGACATCACCATCAAGGTGTAAGGAGAGTTCGTAATGGAAGGTTTAATCGGAAAGAAAGTTGGGATGACCCAAATCTTTGATGAAAACGGCAAGCGTATTTGCGTTACCGTTATCGAAGTCGGTCCATGCCCAGTAGTTCAATTGAAGACTCCGGAACGCGATGGCTACACAGCTGCTCAAATCGGTTTCGGCGAACAAAAGATGTGGAAAGATCCGGAAGCTGACAAGGAAGCACACGAAGGGCGTTCTGCTCGTAACCGTGTCACCAAGGCAGTTAGCGGACATCTTAAGAAAGCTGGTCTTGAAAAGGCTGTTCGCGTTCTCAAGGAATTTGCTCTTGATGACAGCGACAAGGAGCTCAAGGTTGGCGATGTTGTGACGGTTAAGAACTTTGATGGCGTTAAGTACGTTGACGTTACTGGCGTTACGAAGGGCCGCGGTTTTGCTGGCGTTATCCGTCGTTACGGTTTTGCTGGCGGTAACATGACTCACGGTGGTCACTCCAAGCGTCGTACTGGTGGTTTGGCTGCTCGCGACCTCCCAGGTTGGATTGAAAAGGGCAAGAAGATGCCTGGTCACATGGGTGCAGTCAACCGCACGGCTACAAACCTCGAAGTTGTTAAGATTCTCGAAGATGACAATGCTCTTCTCATCAAGGGCTCCATCCCTGGCGCTCGCAACGGAACGGTCATCATCCGCAAGTCTCTTAAGAACAACGTCATCGCATTCAAGGCTGCAAAGAAAGGGGCTAAGTAATGAGTACTCTTAAGACTTTTACAGCAGCTGGTGAAGCTGGTGCAGATATCGTTGTAGACGAAGCTACCCTCGTGCTTGATAAGGGTGCACAGGCTCTCAAGGACGCCATCGTTGCAATCCGCAACGCAATGCGTGCTGGTACTGCTTGCACTAAGGGCAAGGGTGAAGTTGCCGGTTCTAACAAGAAGCCATGGAAGCAAAAAGGCACAGGTAATGCCCGTGCAGGTTTCCGTCAAAGCCCAGTATGGCGCGGCGGTGGTGTTGCTCATGGTCCAAAGCCACGTGATTTCTCTCAGAAGGTCAACCGCAAGGTTATGCAGCTTGCATTTGCTCGCGCGCTTTCTGAAAAGGTTGCAGCTGGCGATATCGTTGTTGTTGATGAATTCAAGTTCGAAGCTCCAAAGACGAAGCTCATGGCTCAGTTCCTTGGCAAGCTCGGTGTAACTCGTAGCGCTCTCGTTGTTACGGCTGAATTCAGCGAAGAAGTTTATCGCATGACAGCGAACCTTCCAAAGGTTGCTTCTTTGGCAGCGGCAGAAATTGACGTTTACACGCTTATGCGCTTCAAAACGATCGTTGCGGACAAGGCGGGCTACGAAGCTCTTATGGCACGCATGGTCAAGAAGGAGGCTAAATAATGGCTTGTGAAATTATCAAACGCGTACTTCTCACGGAAAAGGGTTCAAAGCTCGCTCTTCTCAACCAATACTATTTGGAAGTTGAAAAGTCAGCTACTAAGCCTCAAATCCGCAGTGCGGTTGAAGCAAAGTTCGGTGTTCATGTTCTCAGCGTGCGCACGATGAATATTAAGGGCGGTCTTCGCACCATTCGTGGTACGCGCCGTCAGGTACAGGAATCCACTTGGAAGCGTGCAATCGTCACCGTTAAGGACGGCGAACGCATTGAAGTGGTCTAAGGCACTAAGGGGAGAATTTAAAAATGTCACTTAAGACTTTTAGTTCCCGTTCGCAGGGCATGCGTTTCCGCGTAGCGTCCACGTTCGAAGAAATCACCGAAAAGAAACCGGTGAAGAGCCTCACAAAGGCAAAGACCCAGAAGGCTGGTCGTAACAATCAAGGCCGTATCACGGTTCGCCATCGTGGTGGCGGTGCCAAGAGACGTATTCGTATTGTTGACTTTTTGCGCAACAAGGACGGCGTTGAAGCAGTTGTTAAGGGTATCGCATACGATCCAAACCGCAGCGCAAACCTTGCGCATCTTGAATATGCGGATGGAACACAGGCATATATCATCGCTCCAGAAGGTTTGACCGTCGGTGCGAAGGTTATGTCCGGATCTAATGTAGAAGCTGTTGTTGGTAACAACCTTCCACTCACTCAGATTCCAGTCGGTCTTTCAGTTCACTGCGTTGAACTCGAACCTGGAAAGGGTGCAAAGGTTGCACGTAGCGCTGGTAATGATTGCCAGATCATGGCTCGTGATACTAATGCAGGAACGGTCACACTCAAACTCGCTTCTGGCGAAGTTCGCGTGTTCGACGGTCGTTGCAGAGCTACAGTCGGCTCTGTCGGTAACAGTGAATGGGGCTCAATCAAGCTTGGTAAAGCTGGTCGCAAGCGCTACCTCGGCATTCGTCCAACGGTTCGCGGTGTTGTCATGAACCCTGTTGATCACCCAATGGGTGGTGGTGAAGGTCGCACTTCAGGTGGCGGCGTTCCTGTTTCGCCTTGGGGCAAACTTGCCAAGGGCGGCAAGACCCGTAAACCTTACAAGGCTTCTAATCGTGTCATCCTCAAGCGGAGAAAATAATAAATGTCTCGTTCATTAAAGAAGGGGCCTTATGTAGAGCAGAGCTTGCTCGACAAGGTCCAGAAGATGCAGGCTGAAGGTAAGAAACAGCCGATTAAGACGTGGAGCCGCCGTTCTATGGTGCTCCCCGAATTCGTGGGGTTGACGTTTGCGATCCACAATGGTCGTCAGCATCTCCCGATTTTCATCACTGAGAATATGGTGGGTCACCGTTTAGGAGAATTTGCTCCTACGCGTACGTTCAAGACTCACGGAACTCACGTCGAAAAAGGCGGACGATAAGAGGTAGCAACAATGGAAGTTATCGCACTTACACGTAATGCACGTATGTCGGCGGCCAAGGGTCGTCCACTCGCTCGCAAATGTCAGGGCCTCCCCGCTTCGGCAGCTCTGCAGGTTGTAGAATTCTCGCCGCGCAAGGCAGCACAGATTTTGAAGAAAACTCTTCTCAGTGCAATCGCCAATGCGGTAAACAACAATAAAATCCCGGCGGAAACGCTCACTGTCAAGCAGTGTGTGTTCGATGAATCCGTTCGTATGCGTCGCTACTGGCCAACGGCTCGTGGTAGCGCTCATCCGATCGCTCGTCGTTTCTGTCATTGCAAAGTCGTTCTCACCGACGGGAAGGAGTCCAAGTAATGGGACAGAAAGTTAACCCAACCGGTTTTCGTTTGCCGGTGAACCACGCTTGGCGCAGCCGCTGGTTTGCGCCTAAGAAAGCCTTCGCAGACTTCTTGGTCGAAGACCAGAAGATCCGCAAGGTTGTCAAGGCTCGTCTTTCAGAGGCTGGTCTTTCGAAGATTATCATTGAACGTTATGCAAACCGCGTACGCGTAAGCCTTTTGGCTGCTCGTCCTGGCGTCATCATCGGCGGCAAGGGTGCAAATGTGGATAAGATCCGCACCGAGCTTGAAAAGCTTACAAAGAAGGAAGTTTACCTCGAAGTGCGTGAAGTTCGCGACCACGAAGCAGATGCTCAGCTCGTCGCTGAAGACATTGCTACGCAGCTCGAACGTCGTATTGCTCTCAAGCGTGCAATGAAGCGTGCAATGAAGGTTGCAATGGATATGGGTGTTGACGGCATCAAGCTCCGCGCTTCCGGTCGTCTCAACGGTGCTGAAAT
>JAGCMU010000093.1 GCA_017646325.1 Kiritimatiellia bacterium | reverse complement strand
TCTGACCAAGAGAAAAACGCGCCGCTCGTAAGGAAAGACGGAGTTTTGCAGCTTAAATCCGCGGAAGGGGCGATCGTTGTTGATGTAAAGGCGGTAAAAACGGTTGATGGAGATTGGGACGTCGTCCCTGAAGGCTCATATATTCCTGAATTCAACCTTTCAAAAGAGTATGAAAAGATGAGGAATTCTTCCTCGACGAACAAAGAAGTAAAAGAATATTTGAACGAGAAGTTTGCCGAGGTTGAAAATGTCGAAAATTACATTTTCGACAGGGAAGAGACCATATTGAAAGTCGCGCGTGAAATAGTAAAGAGCCAAAAGGCCTTTTTCGAAAAAGGAAAAGAATTTTTGCAGCCTCTTACGATGTCGAAAGTCGCCGAGGATTTAGGTGTGGATGTGTCAACCGTATCGCGTGCCGCCAAAGGCAAATATATGCGAACAAAATATGGCGTGATGGAATTCAAGGATTTCTTTGTTTCTGGTTTCGTATCTGAATCAGGGGAAAGCGTTTCAACCAAAGGCGTGCAGGAAAGAATAAAACAAATTGTCGCATCGGAAGATAAAACAAAACCGCTTTCCGACGAAGCTATTGTCGAAGTGTTGAACAAAGAGGGGATCGATATAAAAAGACGTACGGTCGCAAAGTACCGTACGCTTTTAGGAATACCTGTCGCTTCTTCAAGACGACGCTGATTATTTCTTCATCGGGCACGACGGGCAAGAGCCGCCGCATTTCCAATGTTTGTCCGATACGTCCTTGCCTGTCCAGCAATACGTACAAATCTTTTCTTTAGGCAGTCCAATCGCCTTTACCAAATCGTCAAGGTGTTGGAACGCCAAAGACGTAAGGCTCAAGTCCTTGCGGATTTTTTCAACCATCGCTTTGTACTTGGGGCTTTCGGGATTTTGGTATTCTTCAATGTTGTCAAAATCTTCACCTTCAACTTCGCGGATATAACGGCGTGTAGCTAAATCGTAAATGGATTTCGAACGGGAGAAATTGAGGAATTGGCATCCGTAGAGAAGAGGAGGGCAGGCAATTCGCATGTGAATTTCTTTTACGCCGTCTGCGTAAAGACGATTGGCCTGCTGCCCGAGTTGCGTGCCGCGGACGATAGAGTCGTCGCAAAAAACGAGGCGCTTATCTTTAATCAATCCAGAAATCGGAATCAATTTCATTTTTGCAACTTGATCGCGTTGGCGCTGATCTGGAGGCATAAATGAGCGCGACCATGTTGGAGTATATTTTACAAATGGACGGGCGTATCTCAAGCCTGATTCTGTTGCATATCCAAGAGCATGGGCAATACCTGAATCGGGGACGCCGCCTACGGAATCGGCGTCAACGGGGTTGCGGCGTGCTAGAGCGCCGCCGTAACGGTAGCGCGACATTTCAACGTTGCGACCTTCGTATGCAGATGCGGGATAACCGTAATAAATCCAAAGGAATGAGCAAATCGCCATTTCTTCGCCAGGCTCGATGAGCGTTGTCGCGCCGTCTGGGGTCAATTGAACCATTTCCCCAGGGCCAAGATCTCTAACGTATTCATAGCCGAGGTTTGCAAAGGCGAATGATTCTTGGGTAACCATCATGGCGCCTTCTTTTTTGCCGAGAATGATCGGAGTTCTTCCGAATCTGTCACGAACGGCATAGCAATCGCCTTTTTCCGTAAGAATCATTAACGAACACGATCCTTTGATTTTTTCCTGCGCGTATTTTACGCCGGAAACAAAATCGTCCTGAGAGTCGATGAGAGCCGCAACAACTGCTGTAGGGCTAACTACGCCGGAAGATGTGGAGTATTGGAATTGGATTCTGCGGGATACGTACATCTCCTGCATCAATTCTTTGATATTTGCAATAAGACCGACGGTCATCAAAGCATAAGTGCCTAAGTGGCTAGCTACGACCAAAGGCTGCGGATCGGTGTCAGAAATGACGCCAAGGCCCATATTGCCTTTAAAAGTAGAAAAGTCGTTCTGGAACTTAGTCCTGAACGGCGAATTTTGAATGTTGTGAATGGCACGTTGTATTCCGTTTTCACTCAAAACGGCCATTCCTCCGCGTTGAGTACCCAAATGGGAATGATAGTCAGTTCCGAAAAAGAGATCTACGACACAATCTGTTTTCGAAATGACACCGCAAAAACCACCCATATTTCCTCCTAAGGTTGAGACAATATTTTACCAAAATCGTAAGAGGTTAGTAAAGATATTTGAGAGAGTTTTTGATTATTGTTGCGATTTGACAATGTTTTTTGCTATACTCCAAGTATGAAAATAAAATCTCTCATTCTTCTTTCGTCTATTGCGGCGATTCCTGCTGTTTCTAATGCAGAGGCAATGATATTGCCAACGCCTCCCGTAATTACGGTGGCAGATATCCGTTCGTCTGAAAAACCGATAATCGTTGAGACAAAGGAAAGTATTGTTGCAGAAAATCAGTTTTTTAAACGCGTCAAGACGAGTTTTTCTTTTACGAATCCAAATAAACGAACGATGTCGGGAGAATTGGAATTTCCATTGCCTGAAGGCTCGTTTGTGTGTGGATATTCCCTTGAAATAAAAGGGGAGATGATTCCCGGTGTCGTATGTGAAAAAGAAAAGGCCCGTGTGGCGTTTGAAAATGAAACGCGAAAAAGAGTGGATCCCGGGATAGTGGAAAACGTAAAGGGGAATATTTGGCGTACGCGGATTTTCCCGTTGGAAGCGCAAACTCCTCGAAGAGCGGATGTGGATTATATCGTACAGAAAAATGTTTCCGAAGATGCTAAAGACGTCATTCTTGAAAAGGATGGAGACGATCTTTTTGTAGCTCGCGTATCATCAGAGAAAGAATGTAATTCAAGTTGCGAGGAAACGTGTTCTCAATTTTCTAAAGGGACTATTGTTTGGGACGCGAGCTTAAGCGCAAAGCCATTCGCGAAAAAATGGCGTAAGAAAATTGAAAGCCTGCCGGAGAAGGGCGACTGGGCTCTTGTCGTTTTCCGCAATGAAAAAACGGAAACGAAATTGAAAACGGGATTTCAACGAGAAGAGCTTTTACGTGAAATTGACGCCATTGAATACGATGGCGGAACGGATATTGCAAAAGCGATAGAAAAATTGGGAACGGAAGATTTTCCATTACCAGCTCTTCTTTTTACTGATGAATACGATACGATGGGGCTTGATACTCCAAAATATGAAGGGATAAAAGATATCGTCATCGCTTCGCGTGATACGCCGCCAACGCGTAAGGTGGGCGTTGAGAAGATAACGAAAGGAGAAGGTGATAAACTTGGAGTAAAACCCGTAGAGGGAACTTTACTTGCAAGCGTGTGGGCCGAGCGCAGGATGCAGGATCTCTCTTCGCAGGCGGATTTGCGTAAAGATGAGTTTCTATCACTTGGCCGCAAATATTCAGTGGCGGGACCTGGGCTTTCTTTGATTGTACTGGAAAACCTTTCGCAATATTTAGAGCATAGAATAGAACCTTCTCCAAAGTTGAGTTTTTATAACGAATGGAAAAAAAGACGTGATGCTCAAGACGATCCGATTGCGAAGAGGAAAGAAAAAGCGGAGCATGAAAAGAAGTTGTTAACGTATTGGGAAGAGCGTGTAAAATGGTGGAATAATCCCATCCCTCCTAAGAAAACTCCGTCAAGCGGTCTTTTTGAAGGGGTTCAACAACTTTCTGATACTGCCTCTGGTGGTGGGGCGACTCCCCGCCGTCTATCACGACGAATGTCGTGCAGAACGGTGAACAATAGAATGGAGAACTATAGAAGAGTTGCACCCGATTTTGATGCGTCGATTCCAATGGTGTCCTCTGCAGTAAGAGTTGAAGCAAGGGCTTCATTTGAAGGTAAGGCTGTTGAAAGCGGAGATGGTTCTTCAAAGAATAAATCCCCCACTATTTCGTTAAAAGCGTGGGATCCCAAAACACCTTATCTTGATGCAATCAAGAAATCTAAAAAAGGAGATGAATATAAAACGTATTTGAAAGAGCGTGAAAAATATGCGTCTTCTCCTGCTTTTTATCTTGATTGTGCTGGGTGGTTTTTCAAGGCGGGCGATTGTGTGACAGCTGAGCGAATCATAACGAATCTTGCTGAATTCAAATTGGAAGATGCGAAACTTTGGCGTACTATGGGATGGCGTTTGCGCGAAGCGAAGCGTTATGAGCTTGCAGAGAAAGTGTTTCGAAAGGTTCTCAAATTGCGCGGCGAAGAAGCTCAATCTCGACGTGATTTGGCTATCATCTTGATGGAATACGGGAAAGCTCTTTATGCTGCAGGCGATAAGAATGTCGCCGCACCAAAAATTACAGAGGCAATGAAGCTTTTTGCCGATGCCGCCTTCAATGTGCGTGCACGGAGGAGTGCTGTGAGAAGTAACGATTTTCAGGTGTCTATAATTTCGCTTGAAGAGTTGAACGGGCTTATTTCGTGGGTTGAATCGAATGATTGGGGTGATGGTCAAAAGCCGCAACAAGTACAATTTGATGATGTTTATAGGCGTAAATTGCCGGTTAAACTCCGCATTGTGTTAAGCTGGGATGCTGATGAAACAGACATTGATTTGCACGTTCTCGAGCCTAACGGCGAAGAAGCCTATTACGCTCACAGACGTACTCAAAGCGGAGGCTTTGTTTCGGAGGATGTGACGTCCGGTTATGGTCCTGAAGAATATCTCAAAAAGGACTTGGAGCGTGGTGTTTATAAAATCCTGACGAATTATTTCGCGTCGCACCAAACATCCCTTACTGGGAAAGCGACAATAAGCGTTTCCGTCTATACAAATTGGGGTACAAAGGAAGAGAAAAACGAACTTCTTACATTGCGTCTTGATAAGCCTAAAGACAAGAATTTAGTCGGTGAAGTAAAGTTAGACTGATGCATTTCTTAATTGATTTTAATAGGTCGGTATGTTAAAATAATCGTCTATTTAAAATCAAGAAGAAAGTATGCAAAAGGTCTTTTTAAACCCAAAGCGTGAGTACCCGACAATCAGGCGTCATCCTTGGATTTTTTCGGGTGCGATACGTAATGTTCAAGGCTCTCCCGAAAAAGGCGAGAGTGTATGTGTGTGTGATTCCACTGGGCGCTGTTTGGGGTATGGAAGTTATTCGCCTGAATCCCAGATTCGCGTTCGAATGATGTCTTTTGATTCGCGCTGTCCTATCGATGAAAAATACGTCGCTTCTTTAGTGGAGTCTTCGGTAAAGAGAAGGACTTCATATTTTTCTGATGACACGACTAACGCATTTCGTCTTGCTCATGGAGAGAGCGATTCTCTGCCCGGTGTCATCGTTGACTATTACGACGGATGGGTTGTTGTTCAAATAGCAAGTGCACTTGGAGAATATTGGAAAGATGTGATTGTAAAAACGCTTATGGCTTGTGTGCCAGGAATAAAAGGCGTTTTTAATCGCAGCGATGTTGACAGTAGAGTTAAAGAAGGCCTTTCCGTAGATAGCGAAGATGTAATTGGAGTACTTGCCGGTGAAGAGCCGCCGGAGCTGATTGAAATTTGCGAAAGAGGAATTCGCTTTTTTGTCGATGTCCGCAAAGGTCACAAGACGGGTTTTTATCTCGACCAACGCATGGCGAGAAAAACTGTTGCCTCGTATGCAAAAGATAAAGAAGTGTTGAATTGTTTTTCCTACACTGGAGGCTTTGGTATTTACTGCGCGAATGCGGGAGCGAAAAGCGTAATCAATCTTGATTTGAGTAAAGACGCATTGGCTCTTGCACAAAAGAATTTTGAGTTGTCTTCATCGTCATGTGAAATGGATTTCGTCTGCGCGGATGTTTTTAAGCAGCTTCGCTCTTACCGTGATGCGTGTAAAACATTCGATCTGATCGTTCTCGATCCGCCTAAATTCGCAGAGTCAAAATCGCAGCTTATGCGTGCTGTGCGCGGATACAAGGATATCAATGTGCTCGCGATGAAATTGCTTCG
>JAGCMU010000092.1 GCA_017646325.1 Kiritimatiellia bacterium | reverse complement strand
GGTAAAATCATCTGTTTATAAAGATGTAGGTGGGACGGATGCTTCGTTCGTTCAAATATACGAGGAATCCGATTTGGGCTGGCGGATCGTCGAAAACGGATATACCGCATGGATTGCAACGCGAGCAAGAACGAACCATTTTGGATTCTTGGAAAAGGATTGCGTTCAAGAGCTGCGTCAGCTTGGCATAGAACGCCCGGCTCGTACGTATTATTTCGCACGAAACCGTATCCGTTTTGCCCGCCGCCATTTCTCCTTCCTTAATCTACTTTCTATAATCTTTATCTTCGCCCCGCTTTCTGTTTTTTACTACGCGTTTGTCGCTTTGAAAAATAAGCGAGCCGATATTGCATGGGCATATTTTAAAGGTACTTTTGTCGGGGTGATATTCGGACTCGTTTGCAAAGACCGTTTTGATGGAATAAAAAAATGAAAAAAAAATCACATTTGATTTGGCTTGATTGGCCATACGACGCTTTTCGTTTAAAGCCAATAGATTTGAAATTGTATAAAAGCCTTGCAGGAGAAGGTGAAGTCGCTTTCGTTACAAGCGAGAAGGCGTTTCTTCGTAAATTGCCGTCAGCAACGCACGTGGTGACTTGGCAATTCAAGAAAGAATGGTTTGAGAAGGCCGCTAACCTAAAAGTTCTCTCAACGCCTGCTGCGGGGCGCGAATTGATGCCAAATGATGAAGATATGCCAAAAGGTATTGAAAAAATACATGGTACCTTTCACGGGCAGATTATGAGCGAAACGGTAATCGCCTGTATGTTCGCCCACGCGAGAGGTCTTTATGCGGCGAAGAAGTTTCAAGACGAGAATGTGTTGTGGGCTCGAGGCGAGATGTCTCCTTTTTGCAGTCGCGTTGCCGGAACGAAGGCCGTCATTCTGGGATATGGAAATATAGGAAAGGCAACCGCAGTAAAGATAGAAGCTTTAGGTGTTGAAGTGCATGGGGTAGGGCGGAAAAATATTGACGAGTTGCCGCAGCTTTTGAAAACGGCAGACTGGTTTATTTTGGCTCTCCCTGGAGATGGCACGACTGAAAAAACGGTAAATAAAAAAACGCTTTCTCTCTTGCCGCGAAATGCTGTGGTAATCAATGTCGGAAGAGGTAGCGTTATCGATGAAGACGCGCTTGCCGATGCGCTGAGGAAACGAAAAATAGCAGCAGCCTTTCTCGATGTCTTTGCAAAAGAACCGCTTGAAAAAACTTCGCCGCTATCTGAAAATCTTCCTGGTCTTGTGAGGTTTCCGCACGTGTCGGCATTTGCTCCGGAATATTTGCCTCTGTTTTTTGAAGAGCTTTCAACGAAAGGATTTTTCTCGTGAAAGAACGTTATGAAGTAAAAAGTGTTGAAGAAACGTGGAAAGTTGCGCGTGAATTTGCAGATGAACTGAGGCCTGGCGACGTAGTTTGTCTGGGTGGCGATTTGGGAGCGGGGAAAACAACATTCACTCAAGGCGTGGCGTCGCATTGGGGCGCAAAAAAGCCTGTGACAAGCCCGACATTTTGCCTTGTCGTCGAACACCCTACAGACAAACATCTCCTCGTTCACATGGATTTATACCGCCTTCATGACGAAGATGATGTCTTGACGATTGGATGGGAAGATTATTTGGCCCGTGGCGCCGTCTTGTTCGTCGAGTGGTGGGATAGAGCAGGGGATTTGATCCCGCCAAACGCTTGGAAGGTGTCGTTCTCACTTGGCGATGATGAAGAATCACGAGTGATAGAATTTTCGCGAATTTAAAAGAAAGGTATTGATGATGAAGAAAGCAAATCAGTTGAGAGAAATAGAAATCATCCCGAATTTCACAAAGCATGCAGCGGGATCTGTTCTTATCAAGTGGGGAAATACGTGGGTTCTTTGTACGGCGTGTGTGGAAGAAAAGGTTCCGCCGTTTTTGCGTGATAGCGGCAAGGGCTGGGTTACGGCCGAGTATTCAATGCTTCCAAGCTCTACACTTACGAGAAAGGAACGCGAATCAAAGAAGGGGCGTCCCGATGCGCGCGGTACTGAAATTTCCCGATTGGTCGGCAGAGCTTTACGTGCGGCGGTTGATATGACGAAGCTGGGCGAGCGTACGATTACGGTTGATTGCGATGTGCTTCAAGCGGATGGAGGTACTCGTTGCGCTTCCATTACGGGCGGAATGGTTGCGTTGGCATTGGCAGTGAAAAAGCTTGAGTCGGAAAAGAAGTTGGAAAAAAATCCGATACTTAATTTTGTCGCTGCCGTTTCTGTCGGTATTTGCGGCGGAGTGCCTACTTTGGATTTAGATTACGAGCATGATTCAACGGCAGATGTCGATATGAATATTGTGATGACAGACAAAGGTAAGTTTATTGAACTGCAAGGAACGGCTGAACACAATCCATTTTCGGACTCTGAATTTTCATTGATGACGGCTCTTGCAAAGAAGGGATTTAAAACTATTTTCCGCAAGCAAAAAGACGCCTTGAAATAACAGATGTTTTTTGATAAAGTAAAGAAACTTCAAATTAAGGAGAAACAATGAAATTGAAATCAATGTTACTTTTAACGGCTGCGATCGGCTCTTTTATGACCTTCGCAGATATTCGCGCAGTCTCCGCCATTCAATGGCCTAACGGAGAAAGTTCGTGGCAGTATAAACGCCATTTGACGAAACTCGAGGAAATAAAGGCACTTAAGCCGCAAGTAGTGTTTATCGGCGATTCAATTACCCATTTCTTCGAAGGAAGATCGCAATGGAAGAGATTTTTCCCAAATGCTCTCAATCTTGGATTTTCCGCCGACCGTACAGAGCACGTTTTGTGGCGTATTAAAAACGGCGAACTTGACGGATATGAAGCAAAGTGTATCGTTCTCATGATTGGTACGAATAATACGGGACACTTCCCGATTGCGAATGAAACGCCTGCAGATACGATTCAAGGCATCAAGAAGGTGTTGAGAGCGATTCGTGAAAAGCAGCCTAAGGCAAAAATAGTTCTTCATCCAATCTTCCCGCGCGCCACATTGCCTACGGATCAAGCTCGTGTGCGCAATGCTGTAGTAAATAGGGAAATTGTAAAGTTCGCCGACGGTGTAAATATTTTCTGGTGCGATTTCAACAACCAATTCTTGACGTCTGACGGCAAGCTCGCTCTTGAAATTTTCCCGGATAAACTTCACCCGAATGATTTGGGATATGAAATTTGGGCCGCTGCTGTAAAGCCGTATATCGATTATGCGTTATCAGACGGCAAACTTCCAGCTCCCGGTAATCGTTATGCATCCTTCGTTCAAAACAATACGATGCATGTCGATGAAGAAAAGCACACCTATCCATACTCAAAGATTTCAAATGGCGGCTGGTGCGACAATCTCCTTTCCATCCGCAATGAAATAGCTGCGTCCAATGGCGAGTTCGATATCGTCTTTTTGGGAGATTCCATCACCCAAAACTGGAAGTACAAAGGTTATGGCGCAAGTGTCTTGGATGAAATTAAAAAGACGTATTCGGTTCTTAACCTCGGCTATGGCGGCGATGGTATAGAGCATGTTCTTTGGAGAGCAAAGTACGGCGAGCTTTATGGCTATAGAGCAAAATGCGTTATGCTTATGATCGGCACAAATCATACTGGCAGAGAAAAACCGGAGTCTATGGCAAAGGGTATTCAGTGCATCCTCAATACGATTAAAGAAAAGCAGCCTACAGCTAAGATTATTCTTTTGCCCATCTTCCCGCGTGGCGAAAGCGCAAATGACAAAAACCGTGTGAAGAACGAAAACGTAAATAAAATCATCAAGACATTTGCCGATGAGAAGACGATCTTCTGGATCGATTTCAATGATAAGCTTGTTGATGAAAATGGCAACACAAAGAAGTACATGCCAGATTTACTTCATCCTCGCGAAGAGGGATATAAGATTTGGCGTGATGCCGTTGCTCCCAAGATCAAGGAAATCGTCGGCAAGTAATCTTATCGAAAGACATAAAAAAGGCGCGTTAAAAAACGCGCCTTTTTTATTTGTCGTCACGCACTACGCCTTCGCCTTCGGTCATATTTTCGCCGACTAAATCTGATGACGTGTCGCGGCTTTCATACGATTGAATCCATCCGTTTTCAAATCCGAGTATTTCTGCCGTTTCAACAACGGCGTCGTATTCTTCCTCTTCAAGAACCCTGTTCCAGGGTGCGCGTTCGTTTGCGATGTAGGCAGGCGCGTATTGGCTCATTACGCTAACGTGGATTTCATTTGAAATTTCGTCGTGAAGCCATTGTAGATTTTCAATTGCTTCGTCGGCGTGGCCTGGCAGGACTAATATGCGGCAAATTACTCCGCGTGTCGCAAGAGGATTGTCTTTGGAGCAATTCAATTTCCCCAGCGTCTCCCAAAAATAACGAAGCGTCTCGCGGGAATGTTTTACGTAATCTTTTGCGCTGCTGCCTTCAATAGCGGTCGATTCCCTTGAATAGCGTAAATCGACGAGAGCTATGTCACATAAGTCCCGATACTCTTTCAATGTGTTTACATCTTCGTATCCCGAGGAATTATAGACGAAAGGAAGGGAAACTCCTTCATCTTTCAATGGCGCGACGGCTTTGCGGATGAAAGGAAGATATGGAGTAGGGGACACTAAATTCCAATTCGCACACTTGTGTTTTACGGCAAGCGAGCGAAAAATGTCAGTCAATTCTTCTACGCTCAAATCCTTTCCTTCGCCCTTCCAACTCCAAGGAGAGTTTTGGCAATATATGCATTTTAAGGTGCATCGGGAAAAAAAGACGGTGCCAGAACCTGTTTCGCCGCAAATAGGCGGTTCTTCTCCGAAATGCGGGCCGAATCGAAATACTCTTGGGGCATTTCCCGCTTGGCAAAATCCGATTTTGCCGTTAGTTCGATCAATACCGCAATGTCGGGGACAAAGATTACAAGGATTCATTTTTCAAAGAAGGATTTGAAGAAATGTGTTTTGCGCGTATCTTTGTGAAAATCCAAACGACAATTGGAACGGAAAGCAAGTAAAGAGCTCCGATTACGCCGAAGGTCGTCCATAAGTTGCCGACTAAACAAGCGATAAACAAGAGGAGACCGGCTGTGACGGGAAGAACTTGCTTCTTGGAAATGTGGATTGTTTTTAAAGAAATTGTCGGGATGCGAGATGCCATCAACGATCCTACGACGATAAGAATACCTGCAATGAAATAGGGGTGGCGCAAAAAATCTGATACTTCCGGACAGATTTCTGCAAACATCCAAGAAAGCGGAATTGGCGTCAATGCCATCCAGCATCCTCCCGGGGCGGGCACGCCGAGGAAGAAAGGTTTCCAATATGGAGCTGTAGGCTCTTCAAGCATAATGTTGAAACGAGCCAAACGGAATGCCGTACAAAGAGAATAGAAAAGTACGGCGGCAAAGAGGAATTTGTTAATGCCTTCTATTTCCGAAGATGGGGTCAATACCCAAAAGTAAAGCAATATTGAAGGGGCTACGCCAAAATTCACGAAGTCCGCAAGAGAATCAAGTTCCGCTCCAAGCTTTGAGCTTGCGTTGAGAAGGCGCGCTACGCGGCCGTCCATCGCATCGCAGACGCAAGAAAACATGAGTGCAAAAATAGCCATCTTCCAATCGCTGTCTGTGACAGTCCATCCCGCTAAAGATTTTGCAAAGTTTATAGCACTGATGACGATTGCAGATATACCACCACAAACTGCCAATGACGTAATGAGGTTCGGCAGCAAGGATTTAATGTGGACTCGTTCTGTTGAGTTTTTATGTTTTCTTTTCTTGAAACGGAATCTTCTCATTGCAAACTCCGATATTATTTCATAAGGTGTCCGAGCGTCGTTTCGCCTGCGACCATAATCTGGCCGAGTCTCACTTCCGGTTTGACGCCTTCAGGAAGATAAACGTCTAAACGCGAACCGAAACGGATCAAGCCAAAGCGCTCAACACGCTCAAGCGAGTCGCCGTCTTTTACGAATGGGACGATACGCTTTGCAACGAGCCCTGCAATTTGAACGACGCCATATTTTTCACCGGCAGGCGTTTCCATCAAATAAGCGCAACGCTCGTTGTCCTTTGAAGCCTTGTCTAATGATGCGTTGAAGAACTTGCCTTTGATGTACGCTTTCTTGAGGATTTTGGCGGCAGTCGGCATGCGGTTTACGTGAACGTTGAAAACGCTCATGAAGACACTCACGCACCAATATTTTTTAGATTGGTCTTCGCCCAATTCTTCTGGAAGAGGAATTTCGCGAATGAGACAGATTCGTCCGTCGGCAGGAGAAAGAATCGCTTTTTCGTCTTCTGGCGGATAACGGACAGGATCGCGGAAGAAGAGGAATACTCCATACGTCAAGAGGGAGAGAATTGCGGCAAAGAAACCGAATACTCCGGCGACGATTGGATTTGCGATAAAAAATCCAATTCCTGCGAGAATTGCGAATGTGAGAGCAATGGCTATAGAGCCGAAACGCTTACCTTCCTTGTTGATTGGAGGAAAGAGATAAGCCGAATTTGAAAAGTTAGGTTTTGGTTCATTCATAGTAAGTGTAATTATCTCATTTTTTAAGGTACTTTGCAACCACTTTGTGGTATAATGATTCGGAATAACCTTTAGGAGGAAAAATGAAAATTGTTTCAATTAAAACGTATGTTTGTAATGCGTTTAGAACAAATTGGGTTTTTGTGAAAGTGTTTACCGACGAGCCTGGGCTTTGGGGGACGGGAGAGGCTACTCTTGAATATAAGGAAGGTGCAATTGTAGCAGCTATTCACGATTTGGAAAGAGAAATCGTCGGCAAGGATCCTCGGGATATTGAGGCAATTTGGCACTATGGCTATCGTGAAGCATATTGGCGCGGCGGCCCTGTTTTGATGAGTGCTCTTTCCGCTGTTGACATGGCTCTTTGGGATATTCTTGGCAAATCTTTAAATACTCCTGTCTGGAGGTTGCTTGGCGGCGCCGTCCGTCGTGAAGTTCCGTGTTACGCAAACGCCTGGTTTGCAGGGGCTCGTGAAGCTGAAGAGTTTGGGGCTGCCGCCGCAAAGGCTGTAGAAGCAGGGTGGAAGGGTCTTAAATGGGACCCGTTCGGAAGCGCGTATCGCCAGCTCACACCATCTGAATTTAAAAAGTCGATGAAATGCGTTGAGGCCGTTTATTCGGCTATCCACGGTAAGGCAGAGATGCTTATCGAGTGCCATGGCCGATTTGATTTACCCACCGCATTGCGTATCGGTAAGGCGTTAGAGGATTATGATGTATTTTGGATGGAAGAGCCGATAATTCCAGATACGGTTGAAGCTCTTGCCGATTTGCGCAGTCGCATAAACGTTCCTATTTCTTTCGGAGAACGTCTTTATGGTTCTTGGAGTTTCCGTACGCTTTTGGAAGCTCGTGCGGCAGACTATGTCCAGCCGGACGTATCGCACGCCGGCGGCATAACGGAACTTAAGAAGATTGCGGCAATTGCAGAAACACACCACATACCATTCTGTCCGCACAATCCGTCGGGCCCTGTCGCCAACGCCGCAACTCTTCAGCTTGCCGCGTCCGTGCCGAATTTCGGCCTTTTGGAAACGATGGCAAGCGATGTCCCTTGGAGACATGATGTGTGTGACGAAGAAGTCGGTTTTAAAGATGGTATGATGGCGATAGGCGAGCGTCCAGGTTTGGGCGTTGAAATCAATGAAGAAGAAATTGCAAAGCATCCGTATGAGCCAATTTCTCTCCGTCATTATAAAGGAACGCTTACAGATATCCGTCCTGAAGGCTCAAAGGATTGGTTTGCAAAGTAAGGCGGGGAAATAAAAAAAGCAGCATGGAGGCGCGATGAATAAAAATATATACAAATGGTTCATGCTTGTAATGCTCAGTTGTGCATTCTTTTTTCATCAGGCAGACCGTGCGCTTTTCGGCCTTTTGACGATTCCGATTCAGGAAGAGCTTAAACTGACAGACGTCCAAATCGGATGGATAAATACTGTCCTTAGTTGGACGCTTGCCGCGATGACGACCCTCGCGGGATTTGTCGGGGACAGGTTCAGTCGCAAGTGGATTATCACGATATCTCTCATGTTTTGGAGTTTGATGACTGTCTTTATGGGATTTGTGGGGAATTGGCAGATATTCGGGTTTACGATTTCGGCTTTTGTCTGCGTGATGTTTTTCCGATCGATCGCAACGGGTGGCGGAGAATCGTTTTATGCGCCTTCTGCGTATGCTCTTATCGCCTCGCACCATAAGGAAACGAGGTCTCTCGCGCTTTCGATTCATCAGGCCGCCCTTTACATAGGGCTTATGACGTCGGGATTGATCGTTGCATGGTCGCTTGATGTTTTGGGGTCTTGGCGTAATGTGTTTATTGCTTTCGGTGTCGCCGGTTTTCTTTTAGGTGTATTTTTCATTTTCGCTTTGAAGGAAAAAGAATCCGAGGGAAATATCGATATCGAAAAGGTAAACGCCGCCAATCAAGGTGGGTCGTTTGTAGAAGGGGTTAAAGCGTATTTCTGCAACCCGAGCGCACTTTTTGCTACGGCCGGTTTTATCGCAATCGTATTCGTAAATAACGCATATCTTTTCTGGGCTCCAAAGTTTATGGCTAAAAAGTTTGCCATCGATGTCGGTGCTGCAGGAAAGAGTTCAATGTTGTATCACCATCTTTTTGCCTTTATCGCTATTTTGATAGGCGGAATCGTGACGGATATGTTCGTTAAAAAGATGCCGCGTTTCAGACTGGGCTTCCAAATTGCCGCATTACTTTTGGGAGCCCCTATGCTGGTGATGCTGGGTTTTAGTTCATCTATACTTATGATGATTGTGATGATGTCGGCATACGGCGTATTTAGAGGATTTTTTGAAGTCAATACCCATGCGTCGCTATTTGATGTCGTAAATCCGAAATACCGCAGTACGGCAGTAGGGCTTCTTAACATGAGCGCGTTTTTCTTTGGAGGATTGTCTGGCGTCGTGATGGGAGCTCTTTCCGAAAAGTGGGGCGTTAGAGGTTTTGAAATCGGATTTGCCGTAATGGGAGCAGTGTATTTTATTGCCGCTCTTTTGATGATGATTTCATTCTTCTTCACATTTAAGAAAAATTATATAAAGGAAGGTTAGAGGATATGGAAAACCTTATGAGATTCAAGGGCAAGAAAGTTATTATTACAGGCGCAAGCCGCAATACGGGAGTTGGGATTGCTCGCCTTTTCATTCGCGAAGGGGCGCACGTCATTACGAGCGGTTCGACGGCGGAATCCACCAAGCGCGGAGCGGAAGAGTTGATTTCAGAGGGCTTTACAGGTTTTGATTCTTTCCCTTGCGATATTGGAGATGAAAAACAGGTGGACGCGCTTTTTGAATATGCGGACAAGGTTTTTGGCGGTCGCCTTGATATCCTTGTGAACAATGCGTGCGATCAGGGAATCGGCGCTCCGTTTTTGGAAATGACTCCAGATTATTTCATGGGCGTAGTTAAAACTAACCTGCTCGGTAATTTTATGATGAGTCAGCATGCCGCAAAAAGATTTGTTAAGCAGGAAGAGCGTGGAGTGATCGTGAATGTCGGCTCAAACACATCAACGCGCGCGATTCGCAACAGGACTGCGTACATAGCCTCAAAGGGCGGAATCGATTCTCTTACGCGCTCAATGGCTCTTGATTTAGGTCCCTTAGGTATCCGTGTTAATATGTGCGCGCCAGGTTATATTTATACGAATAGATGGGATGTCTTAGAAGAGGAAAAGAAAACGCGTCGCCGCAAAAATTGCCCGCTTCGTCAAGAGGCGAAAGCGGAAGATGTCGCGCAGGTTGTAGCGTTTCTTGCATCCGACGCCTCTCGCAACATGACGGGCGAGCGCATCGTGGTGGATGCAGGATGCTCCTGTCAACATATGCCGGAAGATGTTGATATGTGATAATTCGTTAAAGTAATCATAAAAAAGGTGGAGAATATTATGAAGCGTCGTAGTTTTTTAGGCTTAGGTGTTGTAGCTGGTGTTGCCTCCCTATTCGGGAGTGTGCCGTCGTTCAGTATTTCCAATACACCACGGCTCGTTAAAGACCGCAAGGTGAGAGTTGCGTTGATTGGCTGTGGCTGCCGTATGGGTTACGGTCTTTTACGCGATGCGATGAAGGAAGATATCGTCATAATGTGTGATTGCGACACACGTATGATAGAAAAAACGAAGGCTAGGATGAAGGCCTATGATAAGAGCTACGATGTATCTAAAATCAAGGTTTTCCGTGATTATCGCGAAATGTTCGAGAAGGCCTCGAATGAAATCGACGCCGTTATCATTGCAACGCCAAACCATCACCATGCATTGCCATCGCTGATGGCGATTCGTCGCGGCATCCACGTTTACGTTGAAAAGCCTATGGCTCTTACGATTGAAGAAGTGCGCTTAATGGCGGAAGAAGCGAAGAAGTATGGCGTAATAACGCAGGTCGGCAATCACGGCCATTCGTCTGGCTTTTTGCCATCCTTTAAGGAGCTTGTTGAGTCGGACGAGCTTGGAACGATAAAAGAGGCTTGGTGTTTTAACGATCGCCTAAACGCTATGCCGTATCGTCCAAAATCAGCTCCGCCGCCACAAACGGTTGATTGGGATCTATGGTGCGGCGGCAGCCCGATTTGCGATTATTATCCAGCCGTAAGCGGTAAGCACGGGGCAATCCATCCGCATGATTTTCATTCCTGGATCGGGTATGGTAACGGTTCTATCGGAAATATGGGAACTCACATTATCGACCCTGCATGCTTTGGGTTAGATCTTTACAAACGTAGTCCAGAAAAGATTACGTTAACGGATGTCGCTCCTGGCTGTAAGGGGTCGTGGACAGTAAGAAATTCTATTGAATGGGCTTATAAGGCAGAAGGGAAAGGCTCGCCTTTTAAGCTTTATTGGTTTGATGGCGTTAAGGAGGGGGTTCCTTACGACCAAGAGCACGTGGATATGATCGGTATTTGTAAGAAGCGTGAATACCAAAACCTGCCTCCTATCATAGAGGAGACGGAAAAGCGTTATGGCGCATCCTTAGGACAGTTAGGAACGCTTTTTGTGGCCGATAACGGAGTAGTGTTTATTTCTCAACATTGCCAATCCCTCCAAATCTATCCAAAGGATTTGCGAAAGAAGGTGAAGGACGCAAGGATTCCTAAAAAGTATCCGCGCGTTCCAAAGGCGAATCATATGCAGGAGTTTTTCACATCCTGCCGTACGGGGGTGAAAACGGGGTGTGATTTTGAATATTCCGCTCCTCTCGCAGAGCTCGTTCTTCAAGGTAATGTGCTTGCGCTTGCAGGCAAGGGTGCTTACGAGTGGAATGGTAAAGAATTTACGACAAATCCTTCAATAAATTCATTTATAAAGAAAGATTATCGTAAAGGATGGGAGATCTGGTAACGAAATGTATCAAAAAAGGGCGGGCTTGATGCTCGCCCTTTTTTTTCGTTTTTTATATACATTTCCGCCTTTTTTTGATATAATTTTCCGCAATGTCACAAATTGGTTTGTGGCACGTTAACTATTTCAGGAAACAAAATATGTCAATATCAAATAAAGATTTTATGGTTTTTTCAGGTACGGCTAATTTGCCGCTCGCTGAGAAAGTTGCTGAATATCTTGGTAAACCGTTATCCAAGATTGATATCAAACACTTTCCTGACGGTGAAACATTTTGTCAAGTGCAAGAAACCGTGCGCGGACGCGATGTGTTTGTAATTCAAAGTGGCAGCCCTCAGCCAAATGAAGCATACATGGAACTCTTTGTTATCATGGATGCTCTTCGCCGTGGATCTGCTGCTCGCATTACCGCAGTCATTCCGTACTACGGTTATGCCCGTCAAGACCGTAAAGATCAGCCACGCGTGCCGATTTCTGCACGTCTCATTGCAAATCTCATTACGGCTGCAGGGGCAGATCGTGTTTTGACGATGGATTTGCACGCAAACCAAATTCAAGGCTTTTTTGATATTCCGCTTGATCACCTCCACGCCGAGCCTGTGATTCTCAAGTATATCCGCGACATGAAGTTTGCAAAGCCAATCGTCGTATCTCCTGACACGGGCGGTGCGAAGACGGCTTATGGTTATAGCCGCAAGCTTGGAACGGGTCTTGCAATCGTCGCTAAGCAGCGTACGGGCGATTCAACCGTTGACGCATTTTCTGTTGTGGGCGACGTAAAGGATTGCGACGTCATTATGGTTGACGATATGACCGCAACGGGCGGTACGCTTTCAGCGGCGGCAAAGATGCTCCGCGAAAACGGCGCGAAGTCTGTTCATGCTTTTGTAAGCCACTTCCCGCTTACTCCAAAAGGGATGGAGCGCTTGATGAAAGAAAGCGAACTTGATGAACTCGTAGTTACGGATTCCATTCCGATTAGAGAAGGTTTCGATCCTTCTAAGCTTCCGTTCAAGCTTACGGTGTTGAGCATCGCTCCATTGATCGGCGAGGCAATTAAGCGTATTCACGCTGATGAAAGCGTAAACGACTTATTCAGATAAGGATTTCATTGCTGAGGGTAGTATACGGGTGTATACGAGAGCAAGCATAACAAAAAGGAAAATAAAAATGGATCAAATTAAGATCAAGGCGAGTGAACGCGCAGAAGTCGGTTCTGCATCAGTACGTCGCCTTCGCCGTTCAGGAATGATTCCTGGATCGGTTATGCGCATGAATAAGGGTGGTACTCTTCTTGTGAAGATGGATACTCACGAATTCATGATGGCAACTCGTGGTCGTACGAGCAAGCAAATGCTCGTGACCTTGGATATGGACGGGAAGGAACTTCCTGCTCTTATGCGTGAGCGTCAAAATGACGTTCTTTCTGGAATGCCAATTCACATTGACTTCAGTGAAGTTTCTCTCACTGAAAAGGTTCGTGTAGTTGTGCCGGTTAAACTCATGGGTGAAGCAGTCGGTGTTAAAATCGGCGGTGGTATTCTCGAACAGGTTCTTAGAAACGTTGAAGTCGAATGTCTTCCAACTGACCTTGTTGAGAAATTCA
Organism: Kiritimatiellia bacterium; assembly: GCA_017646325.1. Classification (GTDB taxonomy): domain Bacteria; phylum Verrucomicrobiota; class Kiritimatiellia; order RFP12; family UBA1067; genus RGIG9934. The sequence continues at coordinate 12,752 of JAGCMU010000092.1, read as the reverse complement.
CTATTGATATTTCAAAGCTCAATATTGACGAAACTATCTTCGTTCGCGATTTGAATCTCGGTGACAAGTACACCGTAGTAACGCGTGGCGAATACGCAGTTGTCGTTGTCAAGGCTCCACAGGGTGGTGCAGACGCCGGCAAGGGCGATAAGAAGGAGAAGGGCGGCAAGTAAGGCGCCTTCTGGAGTTTTAAGCATTTATGAAAGTGATAGCAGGATTAGGCAACCCTGGAGCGGAATACGCGAACACTCCGCATTCGATCGGTTTTGAAGCCGTCGATGCGTTGGCTTCGAGTATCGGTGCTTCTTGGAAGCGCTCATCCTCGTTCAAAGGGGAACTTGCAACAGGTCTCGTCGGGAATGTGAAAGTCATGCTGGTTAAGCCGCAGACATTCATGAACTTGAGCGGAGATTGCATCGCTCCTGTTTTGAAATATCACAATTGCACGCACAGCGATCTTATCGTAGTCTCTGACGATATCGATTTGCCCGTCGGAAAAATCCGCATCCGCAAGGGTGGGAGCGCCGGTGGTCATAACGGATTGAAATCGGTGATAGAGCGAACAGGAACGCAGGACTTTGTTCGTTTGCGCTTAGGTGTCGGCCGTGAAGGTCATAACCGTTCAAGCGTGATAAACCATGTTCTTGGGAAGTTTTCTTCTTCAGATCGTGAAATAATGAATGAAGTAGTTGCAAAAACAAAAGAAGTGCTTGAATCTTTAGTAAGTGAAAATGTTGAAATTTCAATGAACCGATATAATGCTTGGATTGCTTCGGCAGTCGGAGATAGTGTCGGGAAGGAATAATGACAAATGAAGAAATATGATGGTCTTTATATTTTCGCTGGTTCAGCGAAGGACGATGTTCTCGAAGGATTGATTGCTAAGGCTCTTGCTGAAGTGACCCGTCTTGAAGGTAATGTCATTTCTCAAGAAGTACTTGGCAAGCGCACTTTCGCCCATCCAATGAAGAAGCGTGAAAACGGTGTTTATGTTCAGGTACGTTTTGAACTTGATCCTCTTAAGGTCAAGGAACTTGTCAATCGTTACCGCTTGGTAGAAGAAGTCTTCCGTGTTCAGATTCTCGCAGTTGACGAACGCAAGGAAGCAATTCTTGCTAAGCAACGTGAACAGGCAGCTCGTCGTGCAGCAAAAGCTGCAATGGAAGCAGAGGCTGCAGCGGAATAAAAAAATAAGGATAGAAAAAGGTCGAAATCATGCCTTCTTTTAATAAAGTTATCGTCATGGGAAATCTGACGCGCGATCCAGAAGTGCGTCAAGTGGGTGTTAATGCGGTTCGTGTTTGTCGCTTTGCTCTTGCAATCAACGAACGCCGCCGCGACAGAAACGGCAATATGGTAGATTATCCTACGTTTGTCGAAGTCGATGCCTGGGACAAGCTTGCCGAGCTTTGCGGTCAATATCTCCGCAAGGGTCGTTCCGTGCTTGTTGAAGGCCGCCTTCAAATGGACACGTGGGAAAAGGACGGAATGAAGCATCAAAAGCTTAAAATCCGTGCTATGACCGTTAAGTTTATGCCGTTGCCCGCCCCAAATCAGAGCCGTCTAACAGGCGAACCCATTCAGCCTCAGGGTCAAACGTTTGTCCCGGGTATGAGTGAGCTCGACGATGAAATGTACGACGCTGAAGGCGACGAACCTCAATTCTAATACTTTACAATCTAAGGAAACATAAAATGGCTTATCAGAAAAAAACTGAACGTGATGACCGTGAATTCGTTTCTCGCCGTCGTCCCGCTATCCCCGCTGGGGATAAGATCAACATCAATGATGTTGAATTTCTCCGTCGTTATGTTACTGAATACGGCAAGATTATTCCTGCACGTGTAACTGGTGTAACTTCTCAGCAACAGCGCGAAATCAAGCGCGGTGTGCGTCGTGCCCGTAATATGGGTCTCCTCGCATAAGAAAGGATCCTGAAAATGACAAAGAATGTAGAAATCATGTTGATGGATGACGTGAAGTACCTCGGCAAGGCTGGCGAAGTCGTTAAGGTCGCTGCTGGCTATGCTCGTAACTTCCTTCTTCCTCAGGGTCTTGCAGCTCCTGTAACGGAAGCTGCTCGCCGCCGTCTCGCTAAGCTCGAAGCAGAACGTCAGAAAGCCCGTGCAGAACGCAAGGCTGCTGCTGAAGCTCTCGCAGCTAAGCTTGTTGGTCTTTCCATCACCGTTAATGCTCGTACGAAGGATGACTCCGACGAACTTTACGGTAGCGTAAACACGAAGGACCTCATCGCAGCGGTTGAAGCAAATCGTGGCGTCAAGATTGAACGCTCACAGCTCAACCTCCCTGACCAACTCAAGAAGGTCGGTACGTACAACGCTAAGATCGATCTTGGCGAAGGCGTCACTGTTCCTTTCGATGTTGTCATCGTTGCGGAATAATAAAGCAATAGAAATTGCTATGAAAAAACAGGCGTATCTTTTACGCCTGTTTTTTTATTTGCCTGATTGAATTGAAATGTTTATCTTTACTCTTTCGAAAAACTTATGTCGGTGCGGATCGTTTTTGCAGACGGAGGAGTAGAAAAACTTCTTGGAGCCTTTCGCGTCGTAATCCACAATCCGTCCATTTCAAACGATTGAAATTCTTCGCCCTTGAAGTTCGTAAGATTTGAACAGTCGTACGATGCAGGTTTTGTAAGCGAGATGAAAAGGGGCGTAGATTGTTCGTCTAAAAACTCGAAATGGAATCCGCTGATTGCAAGAGCTTCAAGGTTTTCCTCGTTGTTTTCAGGCGAAGCGACTGCACGCCTTACCCCGTAAGAAATAAGTTCTTTGACGGCTTCGTAGTTGAAAGCATATAAGGACCAATCGCTTGTAATGTCCGAGACGCCGCAATTCTTCAAGAGGCGCAAGGTGGCAAGATCCGTCGCTTCCCATTTCAAATATCCTAATTTCATCAGTTGTTTCACCGCCCGTCTCATTGACGCGAAATCTTTTTCCTGCGTAAAGCAGGGAAGTGCAAGGCGGATCGTCTTATAGTCTTTCAAGCACAATGAAACGAGTCTCTCTTCAACTTCGCTTGCAGAAGCTCTTCCAATCGATATTATTATTTCATCGAATGTTTTTGGATCCGCAGGAAGTGATTGGTCAAGACGCATTTTGAGAGTGTTTTCAATACTTGTGTCGAATTCGTATTGAGAAATGACGCCTTCACTCATCATGGATGAAATGACTTCTTCCGTTTTGTCTTCTATATTTCCTTCGTTTTCAATTGAAATCTTTTCAACGAGTTTTCTGCGTAAATCGTTAAGTCGGGAAATCGGGGCGAAAAGTTTTTCTTCGTCAACAACCTTCAATTTTCCAAGGCTCATTCCCGATTCGCCCATTCTTGAGAATGCTTTTGTTACTGCGTCCATTGTCCTTTCAGGGTGTGTGGCACTCTCTAATTCAAATTCATCGGTGACGGTAACATTGTTTGCACTCGCCGAGATACCGTTTTTTGAAATTGTAACGGTTACATCGAGAAGATTCTGCGAATGAACTTCTGATGGACGGAATGAAGGGATGGGGAACATGCGTTTTACTGCATTTGATGATGAGCAGTAGACGATAGAACCGGAGGCAAGTGGATTGTCCTCAAGCTTTTCAAGGTCTTTGAGCCTTTCTTGAGGAATGAGAACTTCAACATCGTCACCAGGGATGACTTCAAATACGGGAGTTCTTGAAATTGCTTTTCTCATTTCCGTTATGCCAAAACCGAATGGTTTATTTGCGGAAGAGACGAACTGCAATCCATCGTGTTTTTCAAGCGCTCTTGTGGTGTGGAAACGGATCCAAGATTTTGAGTCGCGGTCTTTTGTTATGCGCTTTATCGTTCCGACCGGTGTACCTAAATGTCCGAGAGACTCATTGTCGATAATAGTGTCATTTGCCGCTAATGGGTCTTTTGCGTAAAGCGTCGTAGTTCTGCGTGAAAATACAGATTCCAAATCTTCGCGGGAAACGCACGACGATTCATCAACGCCATCAAGTAATTGGCGGTATCTCTTTGTGACGCTTGCGACGTAAAGAGGCGATTTCATTCGTCCTTCAATTTTTGCGGAATCGACACCGATTTCCTGAAGCTCTTTTAACATTTCGTCCAACCTGAGATCGCGCATTGAAAAGGGGAGCGATTTTTGACCGGTTTCGTCCACGTACGGGATGCGGCAACAGTATGCGCAACGTCCGCGATTCCCAGAGCGGTTGTTTTCCATCGCCGAGAAAAGGCAAAGCCCGGAAATGGAATAGCAAAGGGCTCCATGGACGAATACTTCGATTTCAACTCCGCTGCGTTCTTTAATCAATTTTATTTCTGCAAGCGAGAGTTCGCGGGCGAGAACGACTCGGGTAAATCCTAATTCCTTCATTGCCAACACGCCCTCAAGATTGTGGGCGACGAGTTGGGTTGAGGCGTGTAACGGAATTGACGGGAAATGGTTTCTGATCAAACGCGCCACACCAATATCTTGAACGATCACGCCGTCGGGAGAAATCGATTCAAGAAAGGCGAGCTTTGAAATAGCGTTTGTAATGGCAGATTCGTCAATTACAGTATTAAAGGTGATGTATACCTTTTTGCCACGCTCGTGGGCGTAATTGATGAGAGTGGAAAGGGATTCGTCGTTAAAATTGTCAGCCTCTGCACGCGCAGAAAAAGAATCCATTCCTGCGTATACTGCGTCTGCTCCATTTGCAAATGCAATTAAAGCCGTTTCAAAATTTCCTGCTGGTGAAAGAAGTTCCATAGTTTTTTAGAATTTGAATGTTACTTGCCAACGGATGAAATACGCTGGACGAGAAGTTTCGTAGTAATTGCCAGGGTTGAAAAGTTCGCCAATGATGTGGCAATATATTTCAAAGCGGCTTACGCCAGAGGCGTCCTTTGGCGCGATAAGAAGGGGGAAGTCGTAACGGGCGATGGATTTGAGACCTTTGTAGCGGCTCGTGCCGTCTCCGTCGGCTCTTCCATATCCATCTTGCTTGTCCGCAAACATTGGCCCGGAGGAGATGTAAAGGGAATGGTATTTTCCGAATTTAGAACCTAATTTAAGCTTTGGATGAATCATGTTGCTGTTCCATCCAAATCCATAATACGTTCCATATTGAAAGAGTTCTGAATCGCTCGTGTCGCCACGTGACCACATTGGATCCCAACCGGTGTCGTTATGATCGGGGTCGTACGTGTGTTTGCTGCCGGAGAGATATAAGACTGAAAGTTTTGCGTACGGCTTTATTTCGCCTTTGAATTTCGGATGGAAGTCGACCGCGGCATATCCCATATAGCCGCCGGCTTGTTTGTTGTTTGAGAATGACCCGAATTGTTTTGCCCCTTCCAAATCAAAGGAAAGTTCATCGGTGATTTGCGGTAAAAGTTTTACGCCGAGAGTAGTAGTTTGCTTGTCGGGGTAACGGCGATTTTTATGCGAAAAATCTTCGTTATGTTTGTAAATCGAATATAACTTGTATGGAAGAGCGCCATCGAAAGCTTTTTGCGACCATACTACGCCGCCGCCCCATTCGTCCATGTCCGCATCGTCGCCAGCATGTATCGCATTCAACGCTCTCCCTCTCGATTGCGGCGTCCCCCATCTGATGTCGTTACGGCTTGAATCGTACAGGAAAAACGTATCAAGTTGAGAATTTTCTGTCGTATGGAACGTGATGTTTGCCATATCCGTATACAATGAACGCGAACCGTCGTATGGAGTGCCGTCAACGAAAATGTGGTCTAACTCGAAGAGCGAGCCTTGCGCTCCGAACATATCAAATCGGCCTATGCGAAAATCGATGAAATCATCTACGAGTCCACGCCCTTCAAGGTAGAGGTTGTCAAGGAACACTTCGTCAGGAAAGTTGTAGGCTCTGTCTTTGCGTCGTACTCCGTTTTTAACTATGTGTTCGCGACATTCGTTGGCAATACGCGTAAAAAGCGTGTATTTGTCCCAATCAATCCGTCCCCATACTTGTGTCCTGAAGCGAAAATGGTTTAAATTTTTCTTGTATTTTTTTGGAAGAACTGAATTCGGACCACCTGGCATACCAGGAATATTGTGAGCTAATTCTTGGCGCAAGCGAAATTCTCCGCCCAAATTAAATGAAAGGGAAGTGTCTTTTTCTTCTAAAACGGCGACATCGTTAGTGGCGGCCTTAACGCTTTGGGAAATGGAAATAAGTACGCCGAGCGTAATTGTTGTAATAAATATGTTTTTGAAACGATTTTTCATAGATGAATATTTTATCATAGTAATATGCCTTTTGCATAAGTTTTTTAATGCGTAAAAGAGTTTGTTTTTGTATAATAATTGGCAATTCAGAATTTTGAGAGGAATGAAAAACAAGTTATGAGAAAAATAAATATAAAAAAACACTTATTTGCGATTTTTTTTGTGGCTTTAGGTTTTTTTGCAGTAGTGTTTGGTGTTACTGAGAAAAATGGAGTTGCTTTAAGAGGATATGGAGAAGTTTCGGCGTCTTTTTTAGATAATGCCGCGCGTTTTAAGTGTGAAAATAGAGAATCGGCGGAAATTGTATACGCAAAACTTATTCGCGACATTGTCGGGTGTGCAGCGGGCGTACCTTCAAAGCCATATAAGGTGGGTATAAAGGGCAATAGTGTTTATGTCGTGTCTTACGATACTCAAAAAGATGTCGATGATTTCATTAAGAAATTTAAGATAGAAACTCCCGAGCCTAAAGCGTATCCTAATTATCTCGACTACTTTGATTTAAAAGCTCTTAAATTTTATGCTCGCCCAATGGATTCTTTTCTTGGATTTGGAGTTGAAAACCATTGGCCTTTCGCGAAGAAGGTAGGAATAGAAGGGTTCGTGTTCCACGGCATCGATTTTGTCGGTACAATCGGACCAAACGCATATTCGTTTTTGCGTTGGGATTACGGGATTAAGGACGCCCAGCGAAATGGCGGAATGGTGACGCTCTGTCCTTCTTTTGCAGGTATGATGCCCAAATGGTTTTTTGAGCGTTATCCCGAAAAATGTGCAAAAACTCAAGATCATACTCTCGTTAGAGAATGGATACAAGGTGTTGAAGGTAAGCCGTTTGATAGCGACGGCGAAAGCTTGCCCGCATCTTCAAATCCGCAAATCGCATTTCAAAAAATGGTTTTGGAGCGATACCGTAACAGCAATGCTCTTGGGGGATGGCAATTTTATTGCGGAAAACCTATTGGCGATCAATTTGGCAAAGGGATGTTCGGTATTCTTTGGGATGCAAGTGAAGGAGCGTTTAAGGCCCAGCGAAAATGGCTCAAAGAAAAGTATTCTCTTGAAGAACTTTCTCTTCGTTGGACGGGCAGAAAAGATGCGTATAAAAATTGGGAAGACGTTCCATGTATGCAGCTCGTTGACGTGATTGGCGGCGATTGGGATGAAGAAAGATGGGATTTGAAGGATTGTGATTGGTATTGGTGTAAGGCCCCTGATAAAGAAGTGTGGAAGGGTGGAAAAGGGTGGACCGTTGATGAGAATGTAGAAATATTAACGCCGCCTCCAGCTGATGCAAAATGGGTCAAGGCGGAACTTCCTCCAAGCCATCGGTTTAACTTTTTGGATCAAGGGCGTTCCTGGCATCGCGTGACACTTAAAAAGTGTGATTGGCTTGAGAAGAACAAAGGGAAAAAGCTCTACCTCCGCTCAGTTTCCTGTTTGATGGACGGGCGTGAAATCGCACTTTGGGCAAATGGCAAGCGCACGACAGGCAAGGGCGGCGGCGTGTGCGATATGTATGGGTTATCAATTGAACCGAATACATTGCGCAATGACGGCAAAGATGTCATCATCGTTGAATTACCGAGCGGGCGAAGCGGCGGACATTTTTCAGGGCCTATCACGCTTTCTCCAAACCCCGTTCAGAATTTCCCTTATAAAGACAAGAGAATCAATGCACGGTATTTAGACAATATTTGTTTTCAAGACGATAAAATCATTGAGCGTAATTTAAATGTTTATTATCTTGGCCGCGCATTAGATCCAAATCGCCCAATAGCTCTTTCGGGAGCGGACGAAACAATATTTTCGAAGTTGGCGGAGGAGTGGGGGAAAAATGGATTTTCCCTCCAGTCAACGTCGACGGATGGTTTTTATTGGCCCTTTGTGTCGGATTTGGGGCGTCAACACGGATTTTATTTCATAGGCGAGCCGTCTTGTGATGTCGCGGCGGAAGATAGATTCGACCGTAACTTTGGAACTGTTTTTTACACGGGTGCTTCGTCAACTGCCGTATTTATGGATATCGAACAGTATATGAAGTTTGAAAAGGAAAGTAACGGCGGAATGTCCGCTCGCAAACCGATTACAAGACTTGTAGGAAAGTATTTGATTGACGAGCCTAATGTCGGGCTGTATTTCTCATCTCTTTCGTCTCTTTGCAATACGGGAACTGCGTACTTGTGGAATCTTGCGCGTGGCGAGGCTCAATCTGTCCATTACGATACGGCAATGGTCAACGATGTGACGTTCGGTAAGATGAAGGATGTTTTGAAGCGTTATCCTTTGATGCTTGACTGTGGTGCGGATGTAATGAATGAAAAGATGGTTGGCGATATCGAGCGTTATGTAAAAGAAGGCGGTGTATTTGTCGCATTCACGGAAACGGGGCGCCATACCGAACTTGAAAGGGATTCTCATCCGTTTGCCCGTATTTCAGGCTTTAAAACGAAGGATTTGAAGCAAGGAGTGCAAACCTTGACGTTTGAGAATCAAGATGTGTTTCCAAAATGGGCGGGGAAAAAGTATAACGCAAATGGATATGGAAAGTATACACATGTGAATTGGCGCTGGAATCGCGCTCTTGAAAAAGTAAGTAGCGACGCTGAAATTTTGGCGAAGTGGGATGACGGAACGATTGCCGCCGGTGTGCGGAAAATCGGCAAGGGGAAGGTGATTACGCTTGCGAGCGGATTTTGGAGAGAGGCGAGTGACATTCGAGGGAAATGGGTTCCTTCAAGGTATAACGTTTTGACGGATGAGTTTTTCGGACAATTAAATGCGAAGCGTAATGCAAGTGCCTCTTCCCACCATGTGTGGACGCGCAAGGCGACATCTAAAAACGGACTTGAGGACTGGTTTATTGGCTTTAATATCGCCCTTGATCTTAATCAAAATCCTATTGATGTGAAGGCGGATATTTCCTTTAAGACGGAAAAGAAACCTTCCCGCGTTTTTGACGCTTACACGCTCAAGGATGTTGAATGGACGTATGAAAACGGATTTGTTGAAGTGAAAAATGTAGAATTCGGGCCTTTTAAGACGAGGATTTTCGTTGCTCAAAAGGATTGCAATGTCACTGAAGGCATAAAGTTCTGGTGGGATGAAAAAGTAAAATATTGGAAACGCGCTCCAAAATATAAAGTTCCTGAGGTGTCCGTCAAGAAAGATAATATTATTGAAATCAACGAATGGGAATTTTCAACGAATCCCGAAAAGGGCGAATGGAGAAAGGCGAATAATTCGACGTGGAAATTGCAGTTCCCCGACTTGAAGGATTATAAAGGCCCGGCAACATATCGAGCCCGTTTCAACATCCCGTCAGCGGGGAAGGGGAAAACGTACGTTGTAAGATTTACACACGAAACGATCTACGACAAGGCAGACATTCTTGTCAACGGACAAAAATGCGGCGAGTTCGACCAATCGCGTGTTCATAGTGAGCTGTGTGGCGACATCGCATTTGATATTTCAAAGTTCTTGAAGTTTGGAGGAGAAAACGTTCTTGAAATCAAGGTAGACGGCGGCTCGAGGTTTATTGCAGGCGTATGCGATTTGATTTGGATTTACGAAGAGAAAAAGTTGACGGACGAAATCGATATGCGAGGAGAATGGACGCTTGTAATGAAAGATTTCCTTACTGAAAAGAAAGGGAAAATTCCAGGCAGAAACTTTTCGCGTTATATGAAGAAAACCGTAAAGATTCCTGAGGCTTGGAAAGGGAAGAATGTTTATTTGAAAATAGTTTATCCTGAAAATACAATCGGCTCGATAGTTGTAAACGGGAAGAGCCGTTCTCTCTCTGGAAATGGACACATCCCATTTGGGAATAGAGAATTGTTCTATGTGGGCGACCTCATAAAGCCAGGAGAGGATAATGTGATTGAGTTGTGGCACCGTCACACAATTCCAGTAGATTGGAAGGGTAAGCCCTGGGGCTGGCCCTTAGAAGCAACGCTCAATATCGATGAGGTGTCTATCGGCGTATATGAATTATAGGGAATAGGGGACAGCCCGTTCCCTGTTCCCTATTGGGTGTGATTTAAGAAATATATTTTTCCCAATTCCCGTTCTTTTTATGCTATAATTTTCGTCATACTTGTAGAAAGTAGCTTTGTCACAAACAATTAAGGAACAATAGTACTATGAAAAAAATGATATCGATAGTAATGGCATTCGTAACGGCCATTGCGATAGCGGTTGAATTTCCACAGGTGGTTATTCAACGTGAAGCTATTAAAAATTCACAACACCTTTTCTATCAAAACAGATGGGGGACAGTCGCGTTTCTTGGTGGCTCCATTACGGAAATGAACGGTTATCGTCCTCTCGTGATGGAAGTATTGAAAAAACGTTTCCCGAATGCGAACTTAAAATGCATCAATGCAGGCATTTCGTCTACGTGCTCTGATACGGGTGCATTTCGTTTAGAGACGGATGTGCTTTTAAAGGATAATATTGTTCCTGATCTTTTGTTTGTTGAATATGCCGTAAATGACGACCAGGATGGTTTTGCAGTAACTACGGAAGATAAAGAAGTCGTCGCATTACGCGCCCGCCGTTCTATGGAAGGCATCATCCGCCATGCCCGTATGGCTAATCCAAATATGGATATCGTGATGGTTCTTTTTGTAAACTCAAAACAGCTTAAGATGATTCAAGCAGGCAAGATGCCGCTTTCTTACACAGAACACCTCAAGGTCGCTGAATATTATGGAATTCCTACCATCAATGTCGGTTCTGCTCTTGCAAAGGGAATTGCTGAAGGTACTTGGACGTGGAAAAAGTACCGCGATTGCCATCCATCTCCAGAAGGAAACAAGATGGTCGCCGAAAAGGTCGAAAGCCTCTTGAAAAAGGAATGGGGCAAGATATCTCCAAAAATTATCGCTCACAAGATGCCAGAGCCAATGGACAAAAACGCATATTGCTGCGGCCGTTTTCTTCCTATCTCTGAGGTGAAAATCGGCGAAGGCTGGAATAAGTCTGTTCCTGATTGGGCAAATATCAAAGGTACTGTTCGTGACAATTGCAAAAAAGACGTGATTTTGTGGAGCACGACGCCTGGCGCAACGTGTGAATTTGAATTTACCGGCAATGCTTTCGGCGTTTACGTGTTGGCAGGTCCCGATGCTGGCGTTATCGAAGCATCTGTTGACGGTAAGGAATTTAAAGAATATGCTCTTACCACACCTTACAGCTCATTCCACTATCCATACACCAAGGTATTGGAGGACGGCCTTGAAAAGGGTAAGCACAAGGTAACTCTTCGCGTTTCTAAGAAGGCTGGTCCAAATGGCGGAACTGCCGTTCGTATCTTCCGCGTTTGCATCAATGGTACATATGAATCCTTCTTCAATGTTTTGTGCCATGAGCACCGTTCTGCTGCAGAACAGATGATGCTTTTCAATAGCGAAGCTGCAAAGCGCTTCCTCGCAGATATGAAGGGCAATCCAAAATACGACTACGCAAAGTACGCTCCAAAAATTGAAGCTCTTATCGCCAAGGAAAACGAAGTTCGTGCAACTCTCGGAACTCCTACATATCAAATCGCATGCCAAGAGGTTGGCGGTCGCTGGAGCCGCAAGCTTCCTAAAGACGTGAAGCCTATGCTGGTTGCCGAAGCTGTCAAGCTCGTTGCCGATTATCGCGAAGCAATGCTCGCAAACCCAATTCTCGATTTCGAAAAACTCCTCTGCGTCCGTCGTCAAATTCCGCGTCCTCGTACCCCAATCGGCGGCAAGGATTGCGGATTTTTGAGCATCAACGCTCACAACCACTTTGACTTGTGGTATAAGGGAATTCAAAACGATATCGTTGCAATTTCCGATTTTAAGACGACAAATCCAAAGTATGAATCTCTTTACGAACCAAAAGAGGCGTCAATCGTCAAGGATCTTGAACTTGACTACGATGCTTCCCGTATCCTCTTCACGGGATGGCGCGGAACGAATCGCCTCTATGGTGTTTACGAAATTCCTGTAACGGGTTCAAAGACTCCAACAGAAGTTTCTCCTTCAAAGCACAAGGATATTTCCTGGTGGGATGCTTGCTATTTGCCTAACAAGGATCAGGTAATCTTCCTCGGAACGGCCGCTTATCAGTTCCTTCCTTGCGAAGACGGCAATATGGCGATGGCTGTCCTCTACCGTTACGATCGTAAGACGGGTGAAATTCGCCAGTTGACCTACGAACAGGACTCCGACTACATGCCAAGCATTACGCATGACGGCCGTATCCTCTATACGCGTTGGGAATATTCTGACCTCCCTCACTATTTCTCTCGTATCCTTATGACGATGAATCCTGACGGTATCGGTCAGCTCGCTCTTTGGGGTTCTGGTTCTATGATGCCGACGTTCTTCGGTTGTGCTCGTTGCGTTCCAAACGATCCTCATAAGATTACGATGTATGGCGGCGGTCACCACGAAGCAGGTGAAGTCGGCCGTATGTTTATGATCGACCCAACTCTTGCAAGAGCATATCCATTCCGCTACGACCCACCGGATCGTGAATGGGGCCC
>JAGCMU010000091.1 GCA_017646325.1 Kiritimatiellia bacterium | reverse complement strand
CTTTATAACTCAGGTTTTGCCTGCTTCCAGCAGTGGCAGAGCTGTGCAAGCTGCCACCCGGACGGACGTATCGACGGTCTTAACTGGGACTTGCTCAACGATGGTGTCGGCAATCCAAAGCAGACGAAGTCGGAACTCTTCTCTCATTGCACTCCTCCAATGACGGTCACTGGTATCCGCAAAGATATGCATGCGTCAAACCGTGCGGGATTTGTGCACATCCAGTTTGCAAATCGTCCTGAAGAGGATGTTTACTGTGTCGATGAATACGTCGCGAAAATGCGTCCGGTTCCAAGCCCATACCTCGTAAACGGTAAGCTTTCCGAAGCGGCAAAGCGCGGCGAAAAACTTTTCGTCAAAGCAAAGTGCATTGATTGCCACGTAGCCGATGTAAAGAGCCCCGACGGCGATGTTCTTTGGACCGACCTTTTGAAGTACGATGTAGGCTTGGGTGTCGCGACGGAGAAGGGTAAACTCTTTGACAATCCATCCCTCGCAGAATGTTGGAGAACGGCTCCATATCTTTATGACGGCCGCGCTCTTACGATGATCGATGTTCTCACCACCTGTAACAAAGATGATAAGCACGGTGAAACGTCAAAGCTTACTCAAGACGAGATAAAGGATCTTGCAGAGTATGTCCTTTCACTCTAAATTATAAGGAATTGAAAAATGGCATTGAATATTGTTAGAGATATTGACGACAAGGTCGCAATTAAAAGTGTGTTGATGAGCGTGTCGGACAAGACGGGGCTTGAAGAATTTGTTCCTGCTCTTGTTAAAGCATGCCCAGGTGTGAAGATTTATTCAACGGGTGGCACTTATGCCGCAGTTGAAAAGATTCTTGGCGAAAAGGCTGCAGAAACACTCGTAAAAGTTTCTGATTATACTGGGCAGCCGGAAATGCAAGGCGGTCTTGTAAAGACTCTTGATTTCAAAATTTATCTTGGTCTTCTCAGCGAAACTTACAATGAAGCGCACCAGCAAGATCTCGCTCGTCTTGACGCTACGCCGATTGATATGGTTGTCGTGAACCTTTATCCGTTCAAGGAAACTGTTGCAAAAGCCGATGTTACGCCGGAAATGGCCCGTACCAATATTGATATCGGCGGTCCTTGCATGGTGAGAGCGTCTGCAAAGAATTATTTGCGTGTAGCTTCTGTCACTGATCCTGCAGATTACAAAAAGATTATTGATGATTTGAATGAAAATGGTGGAGCGTTGACGCTCGCTTCGCGCCTTGAGCTTATGAAGAAGGCATTCCTTCACACGGCAGGATATGACGCCGCGATTGCGTATTATTTCGCTGAACAAAAAGCGCAGGATGTAGAAAAGATTTACGAAAAGAAATAACAAGAAAAAAATAAAGGAGAAAAAAATGGCAGAAAAAGAATTAAAGGGAACGAAAACAGAAGCAAATCTCGCTTATGCTTTTGCAGGTGAATCTCAGGCCCGTAATAAATATACGTATTGGGCAAGTGTTGCAAAGAAGGAAGGGTATGAACAGATTTCAGCGCTTTTCCTCGAAACGGCTGAAAACGAAAAGGAACATGCAAAATTGTGGTTCAAGCTCCTCGGCGGCGTAAACGATACTGCGACGAACCTTGAAAATGCAGCAGCCGGCGAATACGAAGAATGGACTGATATGTACAAGCGCTTTGCTGAAGAAGCCAAGGAAGAAGGCTTCCCGATTATCGCACGTAAGTTCGAACTCGTTGCTGAAATTGAAAAGCGTCACGAAAAGCGTTACCGTAAACTTTTGCAGAACCTCGCCGACGGCAAGGTTTTCAAGAGCGACAATCAGGTAATGTGGATTTGCCGCAATTGCGGACACGTTCATTTCGGTGAATTTGCACCGGAAAAGTGCCCAACTTGCGATCATCCAAAGGCATTCTTCGAACTCCTCGCAGAAAACTTCTAATGAAGATTGGACGCAGGAATTTTATCGGAACTACGGGTATGGCCTTTTCGGCCATTGCCGTAAAGGCCGATGAAAAGATAACGGACGGCGGCCTTGCCGCCGTTTCGTTACCTGGCAAACCAAAGCGTAAAAGAAAAATCGTTCCGCCGGGATCTAAAAGCCACGCAAATCTTGAAATGAAATGTGTCGGGTGTCAGTTGTGTGTGCAAGCATGCCCTTCACACGTTTTGCGTGCGGGGAAAAACCTTCAAGTGGAAATGGGCTTTGAGCATGGGTATTGCCGAATAGAGTGTACCCGTTGCAGCGAGGTGTGTCCGACTGGGGCGATTGTAAAAATTACGGCCGAGCAGAAAAAGAATATTCATCTAGGCCATGCAGTGTGGAAGTCCGATTTGTGTTTGGCATCGAAGGAAGGCGTGTCGTGTACGGTTTGTGAAAGACACTGTCCGGTAGATGCAATCAAGCTCCTTGCCAAAGATGAAAAATCCACAGTAAAAATTCCAAAGCTTGATAAGCAAAAGTGTATTGGTTGCGGAGCTTGTGAAAATCTTTGTCCTGCGCGTCCAATGCCTGCGATTTTCGTTTCCGGTTATATTAAACACCGCGAAGTGGTTAAGCAAAGTGCGTCCGTGGCAATTGAAGAGGCGGAGTCGCTGATTGATTCAGGGAAAGCCGCTGCGGTGCTTGTCAAAGACGATATGATTGTCGCCTCGGAAAATGGACGAGGAGTCGCGCCGTTATTGAGATTATACGACACGAAGCCAGAGCATTTTATGGGCTCTACGCTCGTTGATAAAGTGATTGGGCGAGCGGCGGCATCGATTGCTGTTGCCGGCGGGGCAAAGTGCGTTTATGCTTCGGTTATGAGTGAAGGGGCGGAAAAGTTTCTTCTTTCTCACGGAGTAAAAGCCGTCGCTAAGGTCATGACGGCAGAAATAGAAAATAGAACAAAGACTGGTATTTGTCCCTTTGAAAATGCAGTAAAGGACATTGACGATGTGGATGCAATGTTGTCTGCGATTCGTGATCTTTCTGCAAAATTGAATTCCAATGCACCTAAATCTAAATAATTTGATTGCAAGAGCGAAGTTGCTGAAATTCATTCGCGCTTTTTTTGATGAACGCGGATTTGTTGAGGTTGAAACTCCTGTAAGAATTGACGCCCCTGCACCAGAACCATATATTGAATGTCCTCCTTGCGGGAAGAGTTTTTTGCGTGCGTCGCCTGAATTGCAGATGAAAAAACTTCTTGCATTGGGAATGGAAAAGATTTATCAAATCGGACCTTGTTTTCGGGATGGCGAAAAGGGGAGTCGTCACAATCCTGAATTCACAATGCTTGAATGGTATCGTGCGAATGCCGACTATAACGATATTGCGCACGATATGGAGCTTTTGATTTCGGGGATTTTTAAAGAGTTTCATGGTGTTGAGCTTCCAACTCCTTTCGAGCGTATTTCGGTAAGAGATATTTATGTTGAACGTGCAGGGTGGGATCCTGTTGAATCTTGGGACGAGGCAAGGTTCGATTATGATATGGCAACTGTTATAGAGCCATTCCTTCCGCAAACGCCTTTATTTCTTATTGATTATCCAGCACAGGCTGCAAGCCTCGCACGTTTGAAAAAGGGTGATGAGACTGTCGCTGAAAGGTGGGAGTTGTATTTAGGCGGGGTGGAAGTCGCTAATGCGTTCTCTGAACTTACGAATGCGTTAGAACAGCGCGATCGTTTTGTGCAAGCGAGAAAGAAAAGAGCTGAAACGGGTTCTTGCGATTATCCGATCGATGAAGAATTTCTGCAAATGCTACAATCGATGCCAAGATCAGGCGGTGTCGCACTAGGAATCGACCGTTTAGTAATGGCCGTAACATCCGCTTCTTCAATAGACGAAGTCCGTGTTTTAAAATAAACCACAAAACCGCCTATCTCCCGTTAAAGCTGTCAAACTGTTTCTACCCTGTCCTCCGTAGTCTCGCGAAGGAGGATGTCAAACTGCCTACATCCCAAATCCCTTCAATTTACCTCACGCAAAAAGGGAGGGCGAGCGTCCTCGCGAGCCGCGTTCTCTGTGGGAGATAAATTCATATCATCGAGTCTTCTTATTTTTGGAAACAACT
>JAGCMU010000090.1 GCA_017646325.1 Kiritimatiellia bacterium | reverse complement strand
TGGCAAAACAAATGACCATCGATGACAGGAGGCGGATAGACTTCCTCATCCAACTGGGTTGGACACCCATACAGATCGCCGAAGATAGAGGACGCAGCAAATCCACTATCATCCGCGAGATCATCAACCGTTCCATCGTGTATCGCCAATGGGGACAGTCCCCCAGTCTATCATTATTTTGATTCCTTTTTAAGTTTAACCGGGCCGATAAGACCGGATTTTACGAGTCCTGTCTTTTTTGATACGCACGGAAGGTTTGTCCATGTCGGACGGTTCGGATTAGATATATCTCCGACAAGCCTGTTTATCCAAAGATTGCATACTTCAATTTCAAGATTGTTCTCGCCCTTGCGGAGATAATCGGTGACGTCAAGGCGATACGGCTTAAAGCATACACCGCCTGAATATTGTCCGTTGATTTTTACTTTGGCCGTTTCGGCGACATCTCCAAGGTCGAGAGTCGCGCGCGAGGATTTGCCGTCCCAGAAAAACTTTGCATTATATGTAATACGACCTGAATAGAATTTGATTCGTGCATCACTTGATTTTGAAAGGTCATAGAGTTTTTCTGTGAAAATCGGCGTATCGGGACCTCTGTGGATAGCATCGCTTTGGAAAGTCATCGTCCAGGAATTGATTTCTTCCTCGGAAATTTTCTTTGCGATTTTTTCGCTTGATGTTTTGCCGTTTGAATCTTTTTTGAATACAATAAATACACTGCCGTGCTCTGCAAGCGACAAATTTACAGTAGTTCTGCCGTCTTTTGCGAACCAGCGCTTTGCGGGTCTTGTTTCTCCCGTTGCCGCATCCCAAATTTCAGGAATGCGTCCTGCGGTACGGAATGAAACGTCGACATCAGCGCTCTTGCCGCCGAATACAGCGACAAAATAAATGTCACCATCCTTCATTGTCCTGTGGGAATAAATGAGATGGTGTTTGCCGTTATGCATAATATCAGTTTTTTTGCCGCGCATCTTGAGCGCTTCCTGTGTCGACAGGCCCGTTGCGATTATGCCTTTGCCGCGCTTTTCAAATTTGACTTTTTTGCCGTCTACATTTCCCCAAAGTCTGTCGGCGATTTCTTCAACACGCATATCAGATTGCGGCTGATTGGCAAGAGAAGGTGAGCGTTTCGGCTTTGGACCTATTACGAAAGCACCAGCGTTGACAAGTTTTTCAATTTGCTCAAGAACTTCTGGACGCATCGTTTCAAGAGGCGGAAGAATAAGGACTTCGTAGGAAGTGCCGTGAGGAAGAACAATCTTGCCGTTCGCATCAACTCCTGCCGTTTCGCGGAGAACTTCTGCGTTTATATAGTCGTATTGGCTTCCGCGAGGAACGAAAGGTGATGCGGTTCCTGTCATCTTGGGTGCGTCTTCTCCGATGAAGTACGCGAAGTCTGCGACATTCAATCCCTGCTGGAGCATAAATCCTGTACGTTTGAGGTAGCCAGTGAAAAGATCAAAATGTTCAAACCATGTATTGTGGCGATTGAATTCATTGCCGAACCACGCTATTCGACCGGGCACGCGATCGTCTGCTTGCTGAATGTAGAGATGTAAGATGGTCGCATTGATTCCATCTGCGAAGAATCTGTCTGTTCGAGACTTTAAATCTTTCGGACCGCGTGAAAATGCTCCGCCGCCGCAAGTGTTTGATTCTGCCCATATTTCGCGCTTGCCGTAAATGTGTCCACAGCTGGATGCGGCTCTGTTTTCAATGTCTCCAAGGCTGCCTGAACTCCAAAATTCTCCGCCTATGGCGTCTGACTGACCGCCGTACTGGAGAAATTCGCCGGGAAAACCCCAATGGCCGTAACATTCAAGCCATGTCGTAAGACCATACCTGTTAGCGGCCTTGCGAAGACCTCCAACATAGGAGTAGGATACTTCATCGGCAATGAATCTTCTCATATCCCAGAGGAATCGATCGGAATCATCGCGGCTTGATGTGCTCATGCCGAAGATTGCAGGTAGGAAAGGCTCCGGATTGTAACCGAAAGATTTTTCAAAACGTTTCGCAAAATCATCTGTGTAGTTTTGCCCGCCTGTTTCATAACTGTCAAGGACGGTAAATTTGATGGATTTCCTGTCCTTTGGAGCGGTTCTGTTCAGAATTTTCGCGATATAGTTTTCCACATGCGTATTTACGTGCCGTTCGCTCATCTTGTCGACTTCGTAACCAGTCGCTTCCTTGTTTGCGGGTGCATTCTTTGTTCCGGTAGGAGCGCAGCCAAAGCGGTAGATTACCCACTTGCCTTCTGGGACTTGCCAATCAAGTTTGCCGTCAGGAGAAATTTTATTTTTGAGAACAACCGCTTTTTTAGGGTCAAAAGCCGTCAGATTCTCGTTTGCAGGTTCTTTAGGCCATAGGTAGTCATTCCACATCGGAAGAGGCGACTCAAACATTTTTGCGAGACTCTTTTCGTATGCTTTTGCGACAAGAGGCGCTCCGTGCACCGATATGGAAGAGAATGAAGCGTTTCTTTTATCTTTAGGAATTATTGAGATTCTGAATTTTTTTGCGGTCACGGGATTGAAGGACGCAATCAAAGGAGCAAAGGGATCAAAACCAACATTTGCGCTATGATTGACGCGGCTGAAACGAGTATCTTTTACAAGATTGAGTTTTCCGTTTTCCGAAATCGTTTCGACTCTTACTATGCCGGAAAAGGTTCCGTCTGAAAGAGTTATTTGGACAGACTGGGCGGTAAAGGGCTTTTCAGATGTAACTTCAACCGCAATCGGAGTGTGGGATTTTTGGGATAGTTTTGTGCCGGGCTTAATTGCTTCAAGTTTATCTTCAAATCCTTGTGGCAGTGGAAACGCTACAGCAAGAACATCTCTGTAATGTTCAGCCGGCGCGTGTTTGAATTGCGGCTGCGCAAGCGTGACGCCATTGCAAGGACCGTTGACTATAGCGGAAGTGGAGACAAATCTTCTCATGGCTTCTTCAGGCTTAACCCAAGGTCCTCCGCTTTGGCTCCAACCTGGGGAGTTGAAAAGACCAATTTCAACACCGATTTCACTAGCTGTTTTAAATGCTGTATCAAGCACTTTTTCCCATTCGGGGGAAAATGTTTTAACAGGGCCTTGTTTTTTGTCCGCGGAAATGTCTCCAATGAATGCGCGGTCAATGCCGGCGCGCTTCATTGCGATAAGGTCTTTTTTTACACCTTCACACGAAATATTACCGGAAATCCAATACCAATAAGTCCCCGTTTTGACTTTTCCGAATGGGTTCTTAAATGTAGCGAGCATTTCTTCATACGAAGGATTGGTCGGTTCTTCATTTGTAGCCTTTGGCATTTCTCTTAGGAATTTGCCTGTTGGCATAGCGGCCAATGCCGCAAGAGATGTCATAATTGAGGTAACAGCTACCAGTCGTAACGCCCGTTTTTTACGATGCTTGAATTTTTTATTTTTCATTCTTTTAATCATTTTTTTTTTATTTTTTATTATTGAACAGAAACAGGGTCCGTCCCCACAAGTCCTTTTGCGCATATAGTATACGATTTTTTTTTTCTGTCAATACCGTTTCTGCGATTTGTCGCGTGGGACAAGACAAAGTAAATGCGACTGCCCGCGAAGCGGGGAGTCGCATTTACTTTGTCGATCTGTCTAGTTGCATTGAATCTGCCTTATCTGTAGGGGTTGCATTAACTCTGCCATAAGGCAAATAACTCTATAAGCCGTTATATTGATTAATT
>JAGCMU010000089.1 GCA_017646325.1 Kiritimatiellia bacterium | reverse complement strand
TTGGGCTAAAGCTTTTTGGATTTCAAACGGAGACAAGAAAAAATTTTCCGACCTCCTTGAAGGCGACGAGCTTAAAAAATTCCCTTACCCGGAAGGGATAAAACTCTCCTCCAATATGCCGCGTTTTCCCAAAGGGCAACCTCGCGAAGGGACGGCGGCTCTCGCTGGGCTTGAAGCGAATCTTTGTGTTTCCTTCTCGGGGCTTAAGACGGCTTTGCTTTACTACGTCAAACAAAACCCGCCCCAAGACGATTACGAAAAGGCGATGATTGTAGCCTCATATCAAGAGGCAATCGTCAACGCTTTGGTAGACCGCACAAAAAGCGCGCTTAAAAAACGCGCCTATAAAGCGCTCATAGTCGGCGGAGGAGTTTCTCTAAATGCCCGTTTGCGCTCTGCATTGAAAGTCGTTGCGGAAAAAGCGCGCATCCCTTTGCTTCTTGCTGAACCTAAGTTCTGTGGCGACAATGCCGCTATGATTGCAGGTCTTGCCCATTGGCGTCAAAATATTTCAGGCGATGACGCCCTTTCCATTGACGTCAATCCGTCTCTTCCCATATAACGGAAGAAAATATGTTATAATTATTGACGAATTTTAACAAGGAACTAAAACATGAAATACGATAAAAACAATGCTTTATTAGAGACGTCTATTCCAGGTCTCGAAACAAAAAGCGGAAAAGTCCGTGACATTTACGATCTCGGCGACAAGTTGCTTATGGTCGTTACCGACCGTATCAGCGCATTTGACGTGATTCTCCCGACTGGCGTACCGGACAAAGGCAAGGTATTGAACCAGTTGTCACTCTTCTGGATGGAATTTTTCGGCATGAAAAACCATCTCATCACCGCAAACGTCGATGAATATCCTGAAGTTCTTCAGCCATATAAAGAAGATCTCCGCGGCCGTTCAATGCTCGTTAAGAAGGTGAATATGGTTGAAGTTGAATGTATTGCTCGCGGATACCTTACGGGTTCCGGCTGGAAGGAATACAAGACTTCGCAGACGGTCAACGGCGAAAAGCTCCGTGAAGGCTATCAAAACGCATCAAAACTCGACGAAGTCCTCTTCACACCAACAACGAAGGCGGCAATCGGCGATCATGATGAAGCAATCAATTATGCTGAAACTGAAGCGATTGTCGGTGCGCAAACCGCGAAGAAGTTGAAAGAAACGACGATTGAACTTTATTCCAAGGCTGCAGACTATGCCGCCAAGCATGGTATCATCATCGCCGATACAAAATTTGAATTCGGCATTGATGAAGAAGGCAATTTGATTCTTGCTGATGAAGTGCTCACTCCTGACAGCTCCCGCTTCTGGCCGGAAAGCTCTTACGCAGTCGGCTCAAATCCTCCTTCTCTTGACAAGCAATTCGTACGTGACTGGCTTGATTCCATCAACTTCAACCATCAGCCGCCAGGTCCGGAACTTCCAGATGATGTAATCAATCGCACACGTGAAATTTACATAAAGGCGTATGAAGATCTTTCGGGAAAGAAATTGGTCTGAAGAAGCCCTCGCCGCGTTTGAAGCTTTCCCGTGGGAAAGCGAACGCGACAAAAAAATAGCACTTGGCGAATCTGAACTTATTTGCTCTGGAGGTGTTGTGCAATTAGCCGACCTGCCGTTGAAGGTGCGTCGTTACAAATTGCAGAACGAAAAGCAGAATTTAGCTGCAAGC
>JAGCMU010000088.1 GCA_017646325.1 Kiritimatiellia bacterium | reverse complement strand
GGATAGTGCAATTGCAATTTAAAATATGCATTTCCAATACGGGGCTCTTCCACGAAAGTTCTTTCATCGTTGGAGCCGTACCCCAATTCGCAAGGGCTTTTCCGCATGGCGTCGAAAGAACATACACGCCTTTTTTCAATGGAGGAGGAAAAGGTATTTCAAGATTGATCGTAGGGAAACCCATCTTTTTCCCGAGCCCCTTCCCCTGTACGACAATTCCCTCCAAGGAATATTCTCGCCCGAGCATTTTATTTACGAGTTCAAGATTCCCTTCCGCGAGCGTGCGGCGAATGCGTGTCGAAGAAACTATGTCGCCGTCAAAACGGGCGTAATCGATTTCCTCCACTTTTATTCCCGATGAGCGAAGCATCTTCGCATCTCCCTCTCCGCCTTTTCCAAACCGCCAATTTCCTCCGCAAAAAACACAATCCAGCATAGGGTATTTCGTTTTTAAATTTTCAATATACGCCTCTGCTCTTGTTTGTGCCGTTTCATGCGTAAACTCTTCAATAATCACTTCATCTACCCCGAGTTTTTTTATTGCCTCCACCTTCTTTTCGGGAGACATCAAAAGCATCGGTTCGATTTCAGGAGAAAAAACCGACTTTGGGTGATTTGAAAAAGTATAAACAACGCTTCTTGCTCCGACTTCTTTTGCTCGCGCAAGCATTGCCGAAAAAATTTTTTGATGCCCCAGATGGATGCCATCAAAAAAACCGACAGCAATATCTACCGGTTTCATAATTGCCCCACTTGAGACATCGGAATTACGCGATGAGAAAAATCCACTGCATCAAGTTTCAACAAATCCATAAACGGAATTGCATCTGCAACTGTGAATTTTCCGCTGCGCGTTCTACGCAATTCCTCTAAAGACGCACCGCAACCGAGCGCTTTCCCCAAATCGTGGGCGATTGTACGGATGTAAGTCCCCTTCGTGCAGAAAACATCGAGTTTAAAGAAAGGAAGCGAGAAATCACGGATGCCGATACGGTAAACGTGAACAAGGCGCTCTTTACGTTCAACCTCTTCCCCTACTCGCGCGATACGATACAAAGCCTCCCCATGCATTTTGATTGCCGAAAACATTGGAGGGAGCTGAAAGATATCGCCTTTGAACTCTTTAAGAGCATCTTCAACCTGCTCTTGGGTTATATGGGCGTAGGCGTTCTCTTCGAGTACGTGCCCGTCTTTGTCTTGAGTATCGGTAACCGTTCCAAGCCTGACAACACCCGTATATTCTTTGTCGCAACCGGTAAGGGAATCTGAAAGACGCGTGCCTGCGCCGATGAGCAAAATCAAAAGCCCGGTAGCATTAGGGTCTAACGTTCCCCCATGCCCGACTTTTACGAGGTTGAAATGGTGCTTTACGGTTTTTACCACATCGTGCGACGAAATGCCCGCCGGCTTATCAACAAGCAAAATACCGTCAAGCTTTGCAAGAAGTGCGATATTATCAAGATTCGCCATCTTTGGAATTTTCTTGGTCTGCCGATTCAGACGCGCCGATTTCATTGAGCAATGCAAGAACCCTGTCACCCTTTTCAAGAGAATGATCAAGTTCAAAACGAAGCTCCGGGATGCATTTCAAGCGAACTTCACGATTTATCAACTGACGAAAATCTCGCGCATGGTGAATCAAATGGTGAAGCGCGATAGTTTGAAGATCCTTGTCGCCGAACACCGACACTTTTACTGTCGCATTCTTCAAGTCTTTTGCGCAATTTACGTCAATTACGGTAATCAATCCCGGATCGACACTGTCATTGCGGAATACAGTAAACACTCCTTCGCCAATCACTCGGCGAAGGAGAGCATTCACGCGTTCCATGCGATTAACTGCCATACTTTATTACAGGCTCCTTGGCAATTCTTCGAGAACGTAACATTCAACCGTATCACCTTCCAAGAAGTCTTCAAACTTCTGGAAGCAGATACCGCATTCCTGCTGACCTGTGATTTCTTTGACTTCTTCCTTGAAGTGGCGGAGGCTTTGAAGCTTGCCGTCCCAAATAACCTTCTTGTTGCGAAGGATTCTGTAGTTTGCGGAAGAAATCAACGTACCGTCAAGCATTTGCGAACCTGCAATACGGCCAAGCTTACCGATATCGTAAATCGCCTTGATCTTTGCGTGACCTTTAACGACTTCGCGATATTCAGGCGGGAGCAAGTCAAGCATCGATCCCTTGACATGGCTTTCAAGTTCGTAAACGATACGGAAGACATTGATGCGAACACCGTCATGGCGGGCTTGTTGCTGTACGCCGGAATCGCATCCGATTCCAAAGCCGACGATAATTGCCTTGCCGGGAGCTGCCGTCTTCACATCTGTAAGGGAAACATTACCTACGCCTGTTGCGATGATGTTGAGAGAAACCTTTTCAGACTTGATTTCTTCAAGCATCTTTACGATAGCTTCGAGAGAGCCTTGCGTATCAGACTTGACGACGACAGACAATTCACGCTTTTCGCCTTCTTTCATCTTGCTGAGAAGAGCATCGAAAGAATTTGCGTGAGCTTGTGAAAGCTCCTGTTCTTTACGCTTGCGCGCGGCTTCTTCCGCAAGAGTGCGGGCGCGCTTATCGTCAAGCATTACGCGGAATTCAGCCCCTGCTTCAGGAACACCTGAAAGACCGATAGCCTTTACCGGGGTTGAAGGACCTGCCTCTTTTACGCGACGGCCGCGATCATCGATCAAAGATCTGATCTTACCGAAATGTTCACCGACTAAAACGGCATCGCCAACTTTGAGAGTACCGCCCGTAACAAGCATTACCGCCGATGGACCAAAGCCCTGTTCGAGTTCGGCTTCGACGACAAAACCGTTTGCGCGGCGATTTGGATTTGCAGTCAATTCAAGAACGTCAGCTTGGAGAAGCATCATTTCAAGGAACGATTCCACGCCTTCGCCGGTAACACCGGAAACTGGACAACACACGATATCACCGCCCCATTCTTCAGGGGTAAGATTGTGTGCTTGAAGCTGCTGTTTTACGCGTTCGATATTTGCCGTAGGCTTATCGCACTTCGTGATGGCAACCATGATTTGAACGCCGCTTTGACGAGCACAGGAAATTGCTTCTTCAGTTTGAGGCATTATGCCGTCATCTGCCGCGATAATGATGACTGCAATATCCGTAAGCTGCGCACCGCGTTGACGCATAGCGGAGAATGCCGCGTGACCAGGCGTATCAAGGAATGTAATCTTACGGCCTGCAACATCGACTTGATATGCGGAAATCTGCTGTGTAATACCGCCAGCTTCGCCTGCTGCAACTCGTGCATGGCGGATGTAGTCCATAAGAGTCGTTTTACCATTGTCGACGTGACCCAAGAAAGTGACGACCGGAGGACGTACCTGCATTTGCTGCGGCTGATCTTCTGGAATCGCGTCGTCTGCATCGATAGCCTTCAATACGGGCTTTGCATTTGCATGGTCGCGAGCCTTTTCGATATTCACTTTGTAGCCATACTTTTGAGCGACTTGCGTTGCGATATCAGGTTCGACGCGTTGGTTGATTGTAGCCAAAACCTTCAATCCCATCAAATCTGCGATGAGGCGGTTTGGACGGACATTGAGTTTAAGCGCAAGCTCTTTTACAACGATTGCGCCGCGAATGGAAATTTCACGCGAATTGACTGTTACGGTAGGCTTGTTCGCAGCAGGAGATGGAGCGACCGTAATCGTAACAGGCGAAAATCCTGAACGAGGAGCCGCCTTTTGTTCCTTCTTTTCATTTTGCGGCTGTACAGAACCCTTCTTAGGCTTATTGCGCATACTTTCAAATTCATTCTCGCGCTCGAGAGTGGAATTGCGCTTGTCGTTGCCCTTCTTTGACGGCTTTTCCTGATTCTTGTGAGAAGGCATTTTACTCACTGAAATCGAAAGTCCCTTGTTGTTGTAAGACGTATCATCATCATCGCCGTCATCATATACAGGCTTTTTAGGCTCGGCTGAAGGGGTGTTGGATACTTCAATAACAACCTTATCCATCTTGGGCGGCGCGACTTCAATCGTTACCTTTGGCGCCTTCTTTTCCTTCACCGCCTTTGGAGCCGGTGCCGGCATTGGAGCGGGCGCGACTTTCATCTTCGAGCCAGTATGCTTGTTGTACGCTTCTACCGCGCGCTTGCGTCCTTCTTCAAGAGCCTTTGCCTGGGCGTCATTCTTTTCTTTTGCAACCTTCGCGGCTTTTGCAGCTTTTGCTTTACGCTTTTCTGCATTTTCTGCGGCGGCGTTTTTGAAATTCTCCGGACCAATCTTCAAGAATTCGCGATTGATCGTTTCAACATCCTCGGATTCCAACGCGGACAAGGTGGAATACACTTCCACATCATTGGCCTCTGCCAATTTCATTATGGCGTCACTCGTCGTACCGAGCTTTCGGGCTAGTTCATAAACTCTCATTATTTATCACCCTCTTATTCTTCACCTTCTGAATTATCACCTGCGTATTCTTCGTCGGCAGAAGCTGAAGGAATTTCCATTCCCGTGATTTCGGCAACTGCTTGAGCAGCTGCATAAATTCCACTTGCAGTAACTTCGTCAAATCCGGTAGCAGCTCTAAATCCTGCCTCATCCGTATCAAGAATACCGTCAATGGAAAGGAAGCCTGCATTAACAAGACGCGTCGCTTGAGAAGTAGGAATAGAGAACGTTTCTGCAAGAGTCTTGATGGCAGCGGCCTTCTGGTCTTCAAACGTTCCAAATTGCAATGCCTTCGCCACATCTACGTGCCAACCCGTGAGCTTCGTTGTAAGACGGACGTTTTGACCGCGCTTGCCGATTGCAATCGAATATTCCTTGGGGCTTACCGTAACGTGGACGGTAGAAGGATAATCGGGATCGATTTCAATTGATTCAAGCTTTGCAGGAGCGAGCGCTTGAGTGACAAAACTCTTGATATCACTTGACCAACGGACGATGTCAATTTTCTCGTTGCCGAGTTCCGTCACAATATTGCGTACGCGAGCGCCGCGCAATCCTACGCATGCGCCGACAGGGTCGACATTCTCGTCATGTGTGCGAACTGCGATTTTTGTTCTGTAGCCGGGATCGCGGGCTACGCTCATGATTTCAACTACGCCGTCTGCAATTTCAGAAACTTCAAGACGGAATAATTGACGGATAAATTCATTTGACGCGCGTGACAAAATAACGGAAGGACCGTTTGCTTCAGATTTCACCTTGTGGACAATCGCACGAACGGAATCGCCGACTTGGAAATCTTCTGAAGAAACTCTCTCCTTTGCAGGAAGAATCATTTCCGTCTTGCCTACAAGCACGAACACATCGCGCTTGCTGACGGCTGTGACCGTACCGGAGACGATTTCACCGATGCGGTTCTTAAATTCAGTGTACACCATCGAGCGTTCTGCATCGTGAATCTTCTGGAGAATCAACTGGCGCGTCATTTGTGCCGTAATACGGCCTAAAAATTGTGCAGGAAGCTCAATTTCAATAGTGTCGTCAATTTGGATGTTCGGATCAAGCTTACGCGCACGGGCAAGGGTGATGAAGCCTGTTCCAGTTTCCTCGTCATTGACAACCATCGTGTCAAAAATACGGAGAGCAAGCGTCTTACGATCGATTTCAACGCGGAAATCATTCGTCACACTGGGATTACGACGAGCTGATTGCTGAATAGCCTGTTCAATTGCAGTAAGCACTATTTCACGATCGACACCGCGATCACGTTCGATCCACTGCACCACTGTCGCCAAATCGTTTTTTGTCATGGCCTGCTCTTCCTTTATTTTTGTCAAACAACATACGTCGGTGATTCGCCTGAACCACCGTGAATGTTATTATTTTATATTTTATTTAGGGAATTGTCAAGTAGGCTTTTTACAGACCTTGCCTTACGTAGATGTCTTTTTGCCGCCAGCCAACGTCTCTGCGATATTGATATAGTAGCTGCGGATTCTGCCGTAAGCGTTGAGAATATCGAGCTCCACCAATACTCGCAAGGAGGAAGACGGGTCGTCCGGCCCGATTCGGCCAAGCTGACGCTGGCGCAATTCGCGGATAAAGTTATGAAGTTCACGCGAATCGGCCTGTGCCGTCTCGACAGGATAATATCCTTTTGGCTTCTTCATTGATTCAGTAACCTTCGAGACAAATGCGAATATTGCATCGTGAGCCTTCTTTAACGCCTCGTTGGAAACCTCGGAAATCTTCTGGTTCTCAAGGCGGAGACGTCTAATTACTCGCATAATCGCGGGAGCTTCGTCGGAAGCCGACTCAAGTTCATCCGTCAAACGCAAAATATCACGCGCACGGCTTGCAACTTCTGAAGAAAGGCGGGAAGACATCATACGGCGCAAAAATTCCGTAACCTCCTGCTGCACGTTATCAAGAATCGTTTCACGCTTGAAAATATGCTCTTCGTCTTGTTCGGTGGCGTTTCCATCGAGAACTTTGCGGATTGTATTCAACAAATCAATGTTGCTTTCAGCCATGAAATACATTTCCTGCTCGGCTTGATCGCAGGCAATGTATGGAGAATTGATTGCGTGGTAATTCAAGAAAGAAAGGCGAGGTTTTTCTTCTGACGCACTTTCAGGGATTACCTTGCGGATGAATTTCACAAAAGGCTTTTCGATGCAGATTGTGATTATGCAGCGGAATGTCGCGAACAAAGAATCGACCAATGCAATCGGCACCATCACGTTAAGGCATGCAAGAGGCATATCCTTGTACTTTGCAGTTGCCTCGGCAACAGTATCAAAGACTTCCTTGCCGCCGCCATTGAGAAAGACCGTAACCTGATTTAAATCGGGCTGCCAAAGCCTTACGAGATAAAAGATAACCGGCAAAAGCGGGATAAAAACGAGAGAACCGATAACATTTGAAAGAGTATGGGCAAACGCTGCGCGCTTTGCATCACGGCTTGATGTACCGAAAGAAGCAAGCCATGCGGTCATTGTAGTTCCAATATTTGAGCCGAACATTACGGTAATTGCAACTTCTGCCGACACCAATCCCTGTTGCGCAAGCGTCATGACGATTGCAACAGTAGCGGAAGAAGATTGAATTACGGCAGTAACAATTAGACCTAAGAAGGCGATTTTTATAATACCCCAATAGGAATCTGCCGACATTGATTGGAACATCGCCGCAATTTGCGGATTTTGTCTGATTGGGATTGCACCCGTCGACATGAAGAAAAGTCCGAGAAACACCAATCCAAGACCGAGAATCGCAAGGCCCGTATTGTGAATCTTTTCCCTGCGCACGAAAAAGTACAACAATCCTCCGATAGCAAGACCGCCCAAGCCCACTATTTTTGGAGACGGAGCAAACGCCACGATCCACGCCGTAACGGTCGTACCGATGTTTGCGCCGAGGATTACGTTAATTGCTTGAGGAAGATTCATCAACCCAGAAGAAATAAATCCGATTACCATAACGGTGATAACGGACGAGGATTGAACAATCATCGTAGAGAAAACACCCGTACTGATACCCGCTACCTTATGGGTAGTGGCAAGAGCCATAAATTTTCTCAATCTGCTGCCACTGATTGCCTGCAAGCCTTCCGACAGATGCTTCATTCCCAAAAGGAAGACTCCAAGACCGCCAAAAACCGGCAACAAAATATCCAACACCAAATTCATACTGCTATATCCTCAAATTTTTTCTGAATTAACAAAACACAAAAAGCAGACAACGGCTGAACTTTCTTAGTTATTCATTCGCCATCATCTGCTTTTCTCTCTTTTCTCAAGATATGTTAGGGGACGAGGAATCGGGCCGTGAGTTCACGGGCTTTTTCCTTGACTTGCTTCTGCACCTCAAGATTTGTGATATCATCAAGAACATCGGCAATCATATTACCAATCTGTTCTGCTTCAGCTTCCTTCATGCCGCGCGTCGTGATTGACGCCGTTCCAACACGAATACCAGAGCACTTGAACGGGCTTTCGGTATCGTAAGGAATAGTATTTTTGTTCACGACGATACCTGCGTTGTCGAGAGCTGCTGCGGCATCCTTACCCGTCATGCCCTTTTGCTTGACATCAACGAGGAAGAGGTGGTTGTCTGTTCCGCCGCTCACAATGCGATAGCCGCGATCGGCAACTGCCTTGCACATGGCCTTGCAGTTCTTGACGATTTGTGCCGCATATTCCTTGAATTCAGGCTGCATTGCCTCGCGGAAACAGATTGCCTTTGCGGCAATGATGTTTTCAAGAGGACCACCTTGCATACCAGGGAATACGGCGCTATCAATAGCCTTTGCGTATTCAGCCTTGCAGAGGATCAAACCGCCGCGAGGTCCGCGAAGAGTCTTGTGCGTCGTGGTCGTCACGAAATCAGCATACGGAACAGGGCTTTCATGCGCGCCGCCTGCGACGAGGCCTGCGATGTGAGCCATATCTACAAGCATGAGCGCTCCGCACTTGTCGCAAATTTCACGAATACGCTTGAAATCAATTGCACGAGGGTATGCACTTGCGCCTGAAAGGAGGATTTTTGGCTTTACTTCCATCGCCTGCTTTTCAAGTTCATCATAATCAAGACATTCAGTTTCCTTGTTTACGACGTATGGGACGATGTTGTAAAGTTTACCGCTGAAATTGACTGGGGAGCCGTGAGACAAGTGGCCGCCCTGATCGAGAGACAACGAAAGAATCGTGTCGCCCGGCTTGATCGTGGCGAGATAAACACCCATATTTGCAGCGCTGCCGCAATGCGGCTGAACGTTTGCGTGATCTGCTCCGAAAAGCTTGCACGCACGCTGGCGGGCGAGTTCTTCAGCCGTGTCTACAGGGATGCAGCCAGAATACCAGCGCTTGCCCGGATATCCTTCTGCATACTTGTTCATAAGAACAGAGCCTGCCGCTTCACGAACTGCGCGTGTTGAGGTATTTTCCGAAGCGATCAAATTGATTTCCGTATCCTCTTGCAAAACTTGTGCCTTGATAGAGGCGTAAATTTCTGGATCATACTTTGCAAGACCTGAAAAATCGCTCAAACGGTCGGCACGCTCAAGTTTATCTTGGCGACGCGTATGACGTTCGTCTGTTTCCGCTGAAGTCGAGATGAAAGCATTTAATGTAGCAATAGCGTCTTCCGCCGTAATTTTATCGGCTCCAAAGCAGAGGACGTTTGCTCCATTGTGCTTGCGTGTTTGTTCTGCCGTAGCCGCATCAAAGCAAAGCGCCGCACGAACATTCTGGAAGCGGTTTGCCGCCATTGCCATACCGATACCTGAACGGCAAATGAGTACGCCAAAGTCCACTTCTCCAAGAGCTACCTTCTCTGCCACTTTAATCGCATAATCAGGATAATCGCAAGATTCCGTACCGTTACATCCTACGTCGGTAAACATGATATTGGAACATGCCTTGATTATGGAACTTTTCAACTCAAAGCCGCCGTGATCAGCTCCGATAGCAATTTTCATCTTATTTCAGCCTTTCTTATTTGAAAAAAATTTGGAGATATTGTACCATAATTCTGGCACTTTCGTCAAACGCGAAAGGCTATATCTACAGTTAATATGAGGCATTGAACTTCCGCCCTCGTTTTTTCGTTTAATAAAATATGATTGAAAGACGCAAGAAAGTTTTTGGCTACACCCTCATTGAGTTAGTTCTCGTTGTGGGTATTTTGGCCATTTTGTCGATTATCGCCGTCTCTCGGTTTTCCAAGCTCGCCTACGAGGCAAAAATCACCGCCGCTAAGCACGATATGATTACGATAAAAAAGGCTTTTGAATCTCCTGAAAAAAGCTATTTCACCGACTTGAAAACAATTCCAGGGTTTTCCCCTGCATACATTCGTGTCACCAACCTCTTCATCCCGACAAATATTTTTGGCTCAATCGTGCTTTCCGGCAACAAGTATTCGCTGAAAAGCCGCGCAATTCGCCTTGATTACGGGACGGAGACTCTTTCCCAATGCGAAAAGGAGCACCGTGCGATGCCTCACATTTTCACGACTTGGAATCCAGAAACGAAGCGCGGATGGAACGGGCCGTACATTTCAAGCCTCACAAGCGCGCCCTTCCCTCATAAAGACGACAGGAGATTCCCCGAAGATGCCACATTTGAATCTCGAAACTTTTTCCCGGACCTTTCAAATCTCCGCCTGCCACGAGACTTCAAAAATCCTGAACGGGCATCCATCTACGGTTTCCCGGGAGAGCCGACCCTTTTCGACCCGTGGGGAAATCCTTACG
This sequence comes from Kiritimatiellia bacterium, assembly GCA_017646325.1. GTDB lineage: Bacteria > Verrucomicrobiota > Kiritimatiellia > RFP12 > UBA1067 > RGIG9934. The sequence continues at coordinate 9,408 of JAGCMU010000088.1, read as the reverse complement.
TAATCCAAGTCCCTCCCGCTCAAGCATTCTCAAGCGTCACAAATATCCAAGACGAAACACGCTTCTTCTATGCGCGCATAGTTTCTGCAGGTCCCAATGGCATATTGGAAAGTCCGTGTTTTTCCGCAAACCGCACAAACATGTTTTCAACGACATGGAACGAGAGAACACGCAGGCTCTCGCGCCAGGCAGGACGCATTGACGGAGACGACATTTCCGGTCGCGGCGACGACATCGTATTGTTTTTTGAACGCAACGACATTGATGAAGGATGTGAATTATGAAAAACGGCTTTACTTTAATTGAATTGATAATCGTTCTCCTTATCCTTGCAATTGTCACGCATCTGTCAGTTCGTGAAATGTCAAAGGTTAAAGATTCACGATTGCGTGAAACAGCAAATACGCAGATGCAATCGATAAAAGACGCCGTCTGGAAAAACAACTCTCCGCAAAAGCCAAGCGGCTTTCTCGCCGACCTTGGCCGCCTTCCTTATGCAAGGGAAGTCACGTATGAAAAATTGGGAACGTCGCTGACAATTGAAGAGCTTTGGGTAAAACCGTTCAACGTCAAACCTTTTGCGTTCCGTTATGCCGTAGAATCGAACCTCGTCGTTCGTGCCGAAGACAAGAGCGATCTCATCGATAAAACAATCCGCATCGGATGCGGATGGCGCGGAGCGTATCTGAACATACGTTCGCGCAATCTGAAACTGTACGACCCATGGGGAAATCCGATGGAAAACAAAGACTTGGCGGGATATGACCGTCTATTCAATTCAAACGGAGAGGCGGCAAAAGACGGAGAGCAGGTTTTTTCGATCCGCCACCTCGGCTCTGACGGAAGGCTTGATTCGGACGTACCTCCTGCAAGCGAAAGCGAACGGGACTTGTCAATCGATTTAATCCCGAGAGCATCCCTTAAAAACACGCTTTCCTTGAACGTCTCGTTTCACAACGCAAGCGGAGACAAGCCCATCTCCGGAGACATCAGGTGCAGATGGTATGCCCCTTGCGGAAGCTCGATTACAGGAGGAGTTGCAAAGGCGACGCTGTCTGACGAAACCTTTAAAACATTTGAATTTGAAAACCTCCCCCCTTGCGAATGCCTTTTGGCAATCGATATAGGCGGCGTAAACAAGAAGAGGGAATTTATCACCATTCCCTTTGGCGGCACATCTCATGAAACAAAAGTTTTTATCAAATAATCTCCCATGAAAAACGTAAAAGCGGAAAACATTTTAATCTCAAGCGCGTGCTTCAGGCAGCGTGTCACCTTGAGTGCGAAGCAAGTGGACAATTTAAACGACGAAGAACTTTCTGCTTCTCTCGCGTTTGAAGTCGAACCCTTCTCCGGAATACATCATTCCGAATGCAAAATCGCCTGGAAGCGACTTTCTGACAAAGATTCTTCAAGTCAGATATTTGACGTTATTCAAATAAAGACAAGCGACCTTATCGACGAGCAACGCAAGGCGCACGCAAAGAAGAAAAAGTATTTTGCCGTCACGTCGCAACTAGACGACTCGATCAACGAGAGAATTGAAGATCTGCCGTACATTGAATTTCCCCGTTCCCGTTTTCTTTCCTTTAATGCGCCATCCCTCATAGTTCTCGGTGCGGCAATTATTCTTGCGGCAATCTCCTTCGATGTTTTTTTCACGCAGACAAAAATATCACAGTTGAAACGGGAAATCGCCGCGAGAAGCATTTTGCGGCAGAGAAAAACAAAACTGCAAAACGAAATCTCATCCGCACGCAAGGAAATCGAATCAATCATCCAAAGGCGTTCAAGCGAAGAAAGCGCCGACAACAAAGTTGCCGTCCTTCGCAATGCATGGCAAGTCCTCTTGTCCTCGATTTCAGAGGCGTGCGGGGACGAAAGCTTCATAACATCCATAACCCCTGGTGAAAAAGGGTTTTCGGCAATCATAAGCGGCACATCCCTTTCTCCCGACACGGTCGCGCAAACATTTGTCCGCCTTACAAAGTCTCTTCAAAAATCGCAGAGCTTGTGGTCCATAAGCCTCGGGGATATCAATACTCACTCCGCAGGAGCTACGACAAGTTTTACATGCACGGTTATTTTGAACCATACGGAGGCGAAGTGATATGACTCCAATCAGAAAAAAAGACAAGATTTTTCTCTGCATCATTCTTCCCGTCATTCTCATTGCCGGATATTTTTATCTTTGGAAAATTCCTGCCTCGAAACAGATAAGAGGAATGATTGAAATGCGCAATTCTCTTCCCGATACATCGATGTTCGTTTTTGAAGAAAAAAATCTCAAAGTCCAAAAGGCAAATGCGATTGAAGAACTCGAAAAAATAAAAGCGGAAAAAAGACCTGAAAGAAAAGTAAAAGGAAAACCGTCCGCCTCTCCAGCCGAGCGCCAAAAAGAACTGTTTGAAATTTTCCGTTCGCACGGCTCTAAAATAATACAATCATCCCCGATCGAACAGGAAAGCGAATCAATATCCTTCTTGAAAGCAACGGGCATCTACCGAGAATTTTCAACGCTGAAAATCTCGTTTGTCGCGACGTATGCAACGCTCATAAAAATCATCAACCAAATAGAATCGGAGAAAAAGCCGGTTATCATCGAAACGCTATCTACGACAGATACGGCAAAGCACACTTGGGAGGCTTTAATATGTTATTGATTTCCGAAACGCTTAAAAAGATTTTCACCGCTTGCGAATCAATAAATTCAAGCGACATCCATATTTCCTGCGGCGAAGTTCCGCGATTCAGGATGGACGGAAACCTTATGCCCAATCCTCTCTTTACGAATTTCGACTCTGAAACGGTCGATGATATCGCAATGGAATTAGGCCTTGAAACACTTCCCATTGGCTGCGCGGACGGAACGGAGCGTATCAGATTGACGCTTCTCAAGGAAGGGTCAATCGACGGAGCGATTTCCTCCCCCTCGGGCACAAGATACAGGTTTAACATTTTCCGGGAAAATTCGCGCACGGCAATTGCGATGCGCAGGCTCGATTCGACATTCCACTCTCTCTCAACATTGGGACTCCCTGAAAAGCTGGAAGAGTTTTGCTACTGTCCAGACGGTCTCGTTATCGTGACGGGGCCTACGGGATCCGGAAAATCAACGACTCTTGCGACTCTCATAGAAACAATCAACTCCACGCGTCACAGCCACATCGTGACGATTGAAGATCCTATCGAATTTATCCATACGTCGAAGAAAAGCCTCGTGCACCAAAGACAAATCGGAAGAGACGCGAAGAATTTTTCATCTGCGCTCGTTGAATCGTTAAGACAAGACCCTGACGTCATTTTAGTAGGCGAAATACGAGACCTCGCAACATTCCGCACGGCTCTTACCGCAAGCGAAACGGGACACCTCGTCTTTGCCACGCTTCACGCGGGAGACTGCGTGGGAGCGATTGAACGGTTCATAAGCGTCTTCCCGTCAGACGAGCAGAATGGAATTCGCCAGCAATTGGCGCTTTCTTTGCGCGGCGTACTTGCGCAACACCTGTTGCCGTCAAAAAAAGGAGGCCGCGTGGCTGTTTGCGAACTCATGGTAAATACGGTTGCGACAGCAAATCTCATCGCAACCGCCCGCACGGCGCAGCTTCTATCGGTAATTGAAACTTCGGGTAATATCGGAATGCAATCAATGGATCAATCGCTCGCCAAACTCGTTCTCCAAAACAGGATTTCCGAAGCGGCGGCATACACCTTGTCGAAATCGCCGGAAACATTAAAGTCTAGGCTTGCGACTTCAAGAGTTTGATCTGGTCGCGCAAATATGCGGCGCGCTCGAATTCCAAATCGTCCGCAGCCTTTAACATTTCCGTTTGCAATGCAGAAATGGTTTCTTGAATATCTCTCTTTTCTGCAGAGACTATGTTCTTTTTCGTTTCGGACGATTTCTTTCCTTCCGCATAAACGTAAATCGATTCATTGATAGCGCGCTTTACCGACTTTGGCGTGATATTATGGGCTTTATTGTAGGCGATTTGTTTTTCCCTATGGCTTTTCGTAATGCGGATCAAATCCCGTATCGCATCAGTTTCGTGGTCTGCATACAAAATAACACGCCCTTCTACATGGCGGGCGCAACGACCCGCCGTTTGAACGAGAGATGTCGTTGAACGCAAAAAGCCCTCCTTGTCCGCATCAAGAATCGCCACGAGCGCGACCTCCGGAATATCCAAGCCTTCTCGCAAAAGGTTGATTCCCACCAAACAATCGAACTCTCCTTTTCTCAACCGTCCCAATATCGCGACTCGCTCGAGAGCGTCTATGGAGCTATGCAGATACTCGACTCTCAAACCGGTTTCGCGCAAATAATCCGTAAGGTCTTCGGCGGAGCGTTTTGTCAATGTCGTCACCATCACGCGATCGCCTTTTGCGGCGGTCTTGCGAACCTCTTCCATCAAATCGTCGATCTGGTGCTTGAGCGGACGCAACTCGATTTCGGGATCTAAAAGCCCAGTAGGACGTATGATCTGTTCGGCGACGGTCTTCGATTGCGAATATTCAAAATCGCCTGGCGTTGCACTCGTAAATACAATCTGTTTCACTTTCTCGTTGAACTCTTCAAACTTCAACGGACGATTGTCCTTTGCGCTCGGAAGACGAAATCCAAAATCGACGAGTTTTTGTTTGCGCGCCTGATCTCCGTTGTACATTGCTCGGATTTGCGGAACGGCAACGTGCGACTCGTCGATGATTGTCAGAAAATCTTCTGGAAAATAATCGAGCAAACACTCGGGCGGATCGCCCTCTTTACGTCCCGTAAGAGGCCTTGAATAATTTTCAATTCCGTTGCAGTACCCTAACTGCTTCATCATTTCTATATCGTATTCCGTCCGCTCGCGAATACGTTGCGCCTCTAAAAACTTTTTATTTTCCTCGAAAAATTTCAGCCGCTCTTTCAGCTCGTTCTCAATCCTTCCGTATGCCGCTTCCATTTTTTCCTTTGGCATGACGAATTGTTTTGCAGGGGTGACGACGGCTGCCGGCATTGAAACGCCCAAATGAAAATCAGGAACGTTAAGCGCGTGAATTGAATCTATTTCATCTCCAAAAAATTCCACGCGGATACCTTCAGTTGCGTATGGAGGAAATATATCCAAAATATCGCCTCTCACGCGAAATGTGCCGCTATCATAACCGAAATCATTTCGCGTATATTGAGCGGCTATCAACCTGTCGATCAAATCCGCTCGTCCGCATTCGTCGCCGACTTTAAATCCCACCGCCAGATTACGGTATTCCGTTGATTCACCCAAACCGTAAATGCAGCTGACAGACGCTACGACAATAACGTCTTTTCTCGCAATAAGCGCATTTGTGGCGGCAAGGCGATACCGTTCAATCTCTTCGTTTACCGCCGCGTCTTTTTCAATGTATGTATCAGTTTGAGGGATGTATGCTTCGGGCTGATAGTAATCGTAATAAGAGATGAAATACTCAACGGCATTCTCTGGGAAAAATTCCTTCAATTCCGCAAAAAGCTGAGCGGCAAGAGTTTTATTGTGGGAAAGAATGAGCGTGGGACGATTCCATCGGGCAATGAGATTTGCCATAGTGAACGTTTTTCCCGAACCCGTCACACCTTGCAAAACGAGACGGTCCTCGCCAGAGGCAAGACCTTTCACCAATTTGTCGATAGCCGCAACCTGGTCTCCCATCGGCTTAAACTTTGATGATAATTTAAAATCCATTTTCCTGCCTTACAAATCAGGCTCTTCTTCAAGGATCATGGCTCCGCGATGACCGGTAAAGCTCTTTGTAAGCACTACTGCAAGGCGCGGATTGCGAGGATTTCCAGTAAGCCACGGGCGAGACTCTTTAATCAAATAAGCAGACGAGCCCAAATGGGAAATCGCACCGATAGGACGGTTCGTCGGAACGTGCGGCAAGAGCACTTTGTTTGAAAGAGAAAGAGCCACTTTCAAAATGGACGCGCTCGCGGCGGCGTTCAAGCAGTGTCCGATATTGCCTTTCACAGACCCTACTCCCACCAAAGGCCCGCCGGGATAATGTTCGCCCCAAACTTTTTGAATACCTTCCACCTCTTCAATATCGTCGACGGGAATTCCATTTCCGTCCGCTTCAATCATTTGAATGGAAGAATGTTTGACCTTGGCGTTTTCCATTACGGCACCAAGAACTTCCGCCGTTGAAAGATTTCCACAGCTCACTCCGCGGATGGTAGCATAAATTCTGTCACGGGAGCGGATTGCGTCCTCATATCTTTTCAACACGAAAAACGCGCCACCTTCGCCGGGAACCATTCCAGAGGAAGTTTCATCGAAAGGTGCGTACTCTTTTTTATCTGAAAAATTTATCTCCCCCGAAAGCCCCTGCAGAAAGGCACGATTGAAAGGAGGGGTAATCGCACCCACAAGCGCGATATCGGCACGCTCGCTACGCAAATCGTCAATGCCCATATTTATCGCGGTGAAAGCCGTAAGCCCTCCTGAATCAATTGCGGAAATGCCGCCCGTAAGGGAACACTCGCGTTGAATTTCGTAAGGGAGAACGCTTGCCATACTTGAAAGGAATGCCGACGGGTCTGCAGGCGGAAGAGATTTTATCAGTTCATCCCCGACCTTATCGAGAGAGCTTTCCGGAGCGTGAGGGAAGAAACGGCGCAATACATCGAGCGTCTGTTCGAGGAAAAACGTATGGTTGAGCCATCCGATTGAAGACGGGCTGAATACAGGCGAATAACCGACACGCACCGATCCTGCAATTGACTTGTTGCGATGTGGACGAATCCCGGCATTTGTCAAAGCGTCAAATGCCAACTGCACTGCAAAAGGGATGTCGTAATTCGTCCCTGGTTGACAAGACGGAGTGACTGAAAAAGAACGCGGTACGCAGGAATACAAATCCCCAAGCTGTCCGCCGATTACAGGATACGATCGGTCAAAAACTTTTCTGTCGTTCACGCTCAAGGCAGCAGATGCATCTAACGGAGCAAGTGCTTGGTTTCCACCAAGCACTAACTGCCAAAAATCTTTGACATTCGCACATCCTGCAAATCTGCAGGAAACGCCTACGATTGCGAACGAAGAATTCTTCATTTATTTCTTAGACGCTTTGTACAACTTTTCAGAGCAGTCCGTTGTCACCGTTTGTGCACCATTTTCAAATGCGATTTTTGCAAGCTCATACTTGTTTATAGTCCAAACGTGCAATTCAAATCCCGCATCGCGGATTTCTTTTACAAATTCCTTGGTAATGACTTCCGGATGAAAGCCGATATCAACGCCGTCAGACTTTGTTTCCTTGAGAACCTTGAGGACCTCGGCTGTAGTAATAGGCCTTCTATTCTTATCTTTGCCGACGTAAGAGCTTGTCAACCAATAAGTCTTGTATTCAGGAATTTGCTTTTTAAGCTCTGCGCAAACTTCCTTTGAAAAGCAAATGAAAAGAGCGTTTTCTGGAGTCGCATTGTTCTGCTTTGCCAAAAGTTCTTTTACGTAAGGCACGATATCTGTATTGGCTTTGATTTCAATGTAGATTTTGCGTCCGTTACGGGCGAGTTTGAGAACATCTTCCAACAACGCAGGGCTTGTTCCTTTGTATTTAGAATTTTTCCACTTGCCCCAATTGCCTACATCGAGCGTTGAAATTTCCGTTTCCCAATTTGCTTCGGAGCAATTCTTCTTATTTTTGCCGCCAGACGTACGAGTTAAATTCTTGTCATGGAACGTGAAGCAGCGCTTGTCTGCAGAAAGATATACGTCACATTCAAATCCGAAACCGCGCTCAACGGCAAGCTTGAATGCCGGCATCGTATTTTCTGGAGCATCCTTTGATTCGCCGCGATGGGAAATCAATGTAGAATAATCAAACGTGGCGGCAAAAAGACCGCCTGCAACCATAAGGGCCGCGCCAAATATTATCTTTTTCATCATTTTCTCCTTTTTGTTAATCGAATAAAGACATTTGTCCAGGCAATTCTGAAAGTTTACAATGAGGTTTCTTCACTATTTTAGGCTCATTGACTTCCAATTCGTTAGCCTCGAGATTTTTCAAAATGCAATCTGCCCTTTCCACTACCGCCTTAGGCAATCCTGCCATCGCCGCGACGTGAATACCGAAAGACTTTTCGGCTATTCCGGGAGCGATACGACGCAAAAAGATGATTCTCTCGCCATCTTGCTTAACTCTCACGGTCCAATTTTTAACGCCGTTAAACCGCTCCGCAAGATCGGTCAATTCGTGATAGTGCGTCGCAAAAAGAGTTTTTGCTTTTACATTTTTATTTTCGTGCAAATATTCGGCAACGCTCCATGCAATCGAAATTCCGTCAAACGTTGATGTTCCTCTTCCGATTTCATCGAGAATTATGAGAGAGCGAGGAGTCGCATTGTTTAAGATATTTGCCGTTTCCTGCATTTCCACGAGAAAGGTCGAACGGCCGCGCGAAAGGTCGTCACCTGCACCAATACGCGTAAACACCTTGTCAATAGAACCGATGCGGGCGGAATCTGCAGGGACAAAAGAGCCGACCTGTGCCATGATTGCAATCGTTGCGACTTGACGGATGTACGTTGATTTACCAGCCATGTTCGGACCGGTGATGAGCATAATCTGTTCAGTAGTGCAATTGAGTTTCGTTGAATTCGGGACGAACGGTTCGGCATCAGGCAATTGTTCGATAATGGGATGACGCCCGTTAAAGATATCTAAAACATCCGATTCATCCACCGTCGGACGAACGTATCCCAATGCAAGCGCGCGATCGGCAAAGGAAATGATTACATCCAACTCTCCGATGGCCGACGCCGTACGCTGAATCGCAATTGTATGCAGGGCGACCTTCGCGACCGTATCACGGAAAATTTCCGCTTCAAGTTTAAAAATTCTTTCCTGCGCGCCGACGACCTTCTGCTCAAGCTCCTTCAATTCCGGCGTCACGAAACGCTCGGCGTTTACAAGAGTTTGGCGGCGTTCATATTCAGGAGGCGCGCTGACAGCCGCGGCTTTTGAAATTTCGATATAGAACCCGAAAACGTTATTGCGACGTACGCGCAGAGTTTTTATCCCCGTGCGTTCCTGCTCTTTTGCCTGATATTCCGCGAGGAAGCGGTTCCCTTCAGAGGCGATCAAGCGTAGCTCGTCAAGTTCTGAATTATACCCCGACGCGATAAGGTTCCCTTCCGACAAAATTACATTCGGTTGCTCGCAAATCGCGCGGTCAATCAAATCGACGATTTCTTTTTCGGGAGACATCCTGCGCGCGACATCTTCCAAAACCCCGCACGAAAGCGGGATCATTTCTTTCAGCTCTGGTACTGGCCGCAAGGAATCCGCAAGAGCGCGCAGGTCGCGGGCGTTTGCACGGAGAGAATCGACCCGGGCGATAAGACGCTCCAAATCCCTTACTCCGTTCAACGCGCCTTCAAGGCG
>JAGCMU010000087.1 GCA_017646325.1 Kiritimatiellia bacterium | reverse complement strand
CGTTCAGTAGCGCTCGTCAATGCTGGAAATTGGGGCGTTGATTTTAAGGAGGATGTTGATTTCGCTCGTGGTGCTCCTCGTTCATTTGAAGTTTTAACTCAAGACCCACATCCTGACGCAGGTGAATTCGATTTAGTTTGGACGAATACAGTTCTTCCAACGATTTCCATTGGTTCTTTGGGCAAGGGCAAAGTGGTTCGTCTCGACTTGCCTCGCGGCGCAAAAGAAACGTATATGGTAAATCCACGTTTCTCGCCAAGTTGGACGATGACCCCCGATCGCGTATTTCAAGATGAGTATTGCTACGCGTATGCGTGTCGAGCAGTCATGGAGTCGTTAGGTCTTCGCGATACGGCGAAAGTTGTTCAGGTGAGAAATAACGAAGTGGTAATTTCAAATTCTGTTAGTGTCAATGCTACTGCAACTCTCTCTCTTCGCGACGCGTGGGGCAAATGCGTTTTAACGAAGGAATATCCTCTTGAACTTAAAGAAGGCGAAACGAAGTTGCCAATCGATCTTGGTAATCTCAACCCTGGATATTATGGAGTTGATGTAATTCTTCGCACGAAAACAGGCGTTCTCGATTATGCGATGGATTTATTTAGCGTGAAGCCAAAGGAAGGCGAAAGCGCAATCTCTTCAGCGCTTCTCGATAAAGAATGCTTTATGCCGACAGAAATTATCACGGGCGAAGTGAAGGTGAAAAATCCTCGCAAAAATTTGAAAGTCGTCGCGTGCGTAAAAGATCCTCGTCAGCGTACGATTGCAAAGGGCGAATGGGCTGTCGATCCTGTTACGGGAATTACAAAGATTTCTCTCGACCAAAAACGTCTTCGCTTAAATTGCCACTTCATTTATTTTACGCTCGTCGATGAAAATGGAAAGATTCTCGACAAGGCAAGAGATTGGTTCTTCCGTAAAATCCTCGATGGTGAGAAGGGTGATTTCCGTATTTTTGATAGCGGTACTTCTCACGGCGGAAAAGATTGCGAGCCTCGTCTTGCAATTCTCGAGTGGCATGGTATGAGTCTTTTACAACACGGCAATGCCCAACGTCTTTTCTATGGAAGCGATCCGGCAATTAGAGAACGCATCCCAGGAAGAAAGAGTATTTGGGATAGCTCCCTTTCTTCGCCTGCCTGGACAAACTGGTTAGTGAAGACTTATACGAAACACGCAAAGTCGCTCGCAAATAAAAATGGAAGACTTATTTCCTTAGGTGACGATTCGACTGAATGTTGGGATTTTTATGAAGGCCGTCCCGATTGGTCGCAGCCATTCTTTAATCTGCTTGAAAAGCACATAAACAAACTCGCTGATGTAAAAATCAAAGCGGGCAATAGGCGCGGTCTTCATATCACAAAGGAGGAATGGCTTTCAGAAAGAGGTCTTAATCCCAAAATAGTAGGATGGAATTTTTATTGGGGCTTCCAAGTCCCTGTCGAAAAGAAAATTGGAATTCCAAAACTTCTCTCCGCATTGAAGGATGAAGATTTGCCACTCATTAAAGAGGCTATTAAGAAGTCTTACGACGACATCCGCGTTTTCAATTACGCCAATAGAGTGTCTGTAAAGGATTTCGATTCAATCGATATCAATTGCGTGCGTAAGATGAAGCCTGTCAGAAAACCAGAATTCCCATACTTCATCAAATGGCTTTCTGAACGTTATGGGACTCCAGAGAAAATATCAAAGGCTTGGGGAGTTAAGGTCGATGATATTTGGGGTATCGACATGGTGTGGTTTGAAAAGATTGTCCGCGAAGGAAATGTTTACGCAGGTGTTGATCGTGATCGATTCCTTGAAGGTGTCTTTGATATGAATTGTAAACTTATCGGGGAAACGGTTCGCAAGGTCGATCCTTCAATCATCGTCGGTTACGGTGCTTCTTGGGTGGGGCACGAATTGCAGGAACAGTTCGATTGGCTCAGCCTTTCTGCTGGGTACGCAACATCTTGCATCCTTCAAACTAATCGCCGCTTGCGCAAGCCCAACACGTACATTGGTGAATGTATCGGTTGGTATGGCTGGCCAATCGGATGGGTGTGCGAAGAGCGAGTAAGCAAAGAGCGCCGCATAAAGGAAGGTTGGAGCACTCTCTTTAAGGGCGCGAACTTCTGTTGGATGTGGACTACGAGTTACGGTCTTAATGGTGCAAGAACTATTTCACCAAATGGATACGGTTGGCTCTTTGAAACTCTTGGAGAAATTTACCGTGGTCCTGCAGCATTACTCAACCGCGCTAAACGTGCAGACGATGGCGTCGCCGTTCTTTTGAGTTTGCAGACGCATCCGCTGGTCCGTCTTGGCGAGGGCAGGAAAAACAATCTCATGGAAAGTCTCTGGTGGACGCATCAATGTTCGCTAAATCAAATCGGTTTTGAATACATAACTCCTCGCGATATTTGTTCCGGTGAACTTGAAAAGCGCGGCACAAAACTTTTGATTCTTCCCGATATTGATTACGTCGATCAAAAGACGGCAGACGAAATTCGCGCGTACGTTAATAAGGGTGGTGCTGTTTACGCAAACCGCATTCCTCGTTACGACATTGACGGCCGCAAACTTTCTAAGGGCTTGTTGGACGATGTTTTCAGCAACACGAATGGTCCTCTTACGCGAGTCTTCCAATCATCAAATGGCTCAAGTACTTTCCTTAATGGCATAAAGGAACTTGGTATTACTGCGAAGGTTGGCGTTACCGATGAGAAGGGTAACAGAAAAGGTGGTATCGTTCGATTTGATCGCGAAAAGTGCGAATACGCTTTTTCAATTGAAAAGGATAAGGCTGAAAAGGAAGTCTTCCCTCAGCAAGCTTTCGTTGAACTTGAAAACCCAGGCGCTGTCTATGATGTCCGCACAGGAAAGCGGGTTGGCGAAGGTGCAATAAAGCGTTTTCCAATTGAATTCTATGGACTTGATGTGAGGCTCTTCTCGTGGCAGCCGTATTCTGTCGATGGCATAGATATTGAGTTTGCCACAAAACCAGTTCGCGGTGGAACGCTTCGTCTTAAGGCAAATCTTATTACAACTCCATTGGGAGACGATAAGACGGCAAAGCCTGGAAAGCGTGTATTCCGCGTTGAGTTTATTCCGCCGGAAGGATTTCCCAAGACGACGTATGAACCAATCCCCCGTTACTTGCCCGACGCGCCAAATGGCGAGTTGGTGCTCGATATCCCTCTCGCCTTTGATGAAAGAGGTGATCTTGTAATCGAGGTGACGGATGTCGCAACGGGCGTGAAGGCGCAAAAGAAATTAGAATTTTAAAAAATAAAAGGAGAAATAAAATGAATAGAAGAGAATTTATTGGCGCGATGGGCGGACTTATTGCTGTATCCGCTCTGCCAGGATGTCAAACATTTAAAGGTGAAGATAGGGAATCTGTATTTGCCAAGCGTGGAAAGTTTGAGCGTTTGATTATTGGAGGAGTAAATCTTAAAATCGGCGCAACAGAGCCGTTCTCCATATTACATATTTCCGACACCCACTTCACATCTGCATATGATCATGAGTCAAAGGAAAAACGCAAACTCGCGAAAATTCGCACGCAGACTTTCGGTGGAAAACAAGAAGAAGCACTCAGAGATTCGCTTGATTGGGCAAAACTCAATGTTGATTATGTATTGCATACGGGCGATTTGATCGACTTCCAAAGTGAGGCAAACTTTGATTTAGTGAGGAAGTATTTTGGCGGAATTTCAATGTGCGCTGTAGGCAACCATGAATATTCCCCAAGCATGTGGTTTACTCCTAGAAAGAAAGGCACAACCGATGCCGAGTGGCGCGAGCAGAGCTTTGCGGCATTGAAAAGCGCTTATCCTATGGACCTTCTCTTTTCATCAAAGGTTGTAAACGGTATCAACTTTGTGATGATTGATAATTCGTTTGCGACAGTGTCTGAAAATCAGGTTGAACGTTTTCATCAAGAGGTGAAGAAAGGTCTTCCAATCGTTTTAGCCTCGCACGTTCCTTATATGACAGAAAACATTTGGATTTTGAAGGAACGCTATTGGCGCAATCAAGGAAGAAAATTCCGCAACGCCGCTCCACCTCCGCCATCGGGTGATTTGAAGCGTCAGCTCGAAGACAAGGTCACAAAAGATTTTATCGCATATTTAAAATCTGAAAAACTTTTGAAGGCCATCTTTGTTGGACATGAGCATATGGTTACTCAAGATAGATTTTCGCCGACGGCGATGGAATATGCCGTGGGTGGAAACTTTGCCTTCCATGGACAGGAGATATTGTTCTCTTAATGGTGTTATGGTAATAAAAAACATCCCGCAAAAAAGCGGGATGTTTTTTAGCCTATAGAAATTGGTCTTATACTAAGCCGCGGAGCATAAGCTGAAAATACATCGGCTTTAATACATAACGCTTAAGCCACCATGCGATGCGCATTTCCTTCGTCGTGTCTAAAAGCGACAATGGAAATGATTGCGCGACTTTCTTTTCATAATCAAATTCTGCCATCAGGATGTGGCCGTAATCTGCGATGATTGGGCAAGCGGCATAGCCATTGTAAATAATTTCCGGAGCTTTGCCTGCAATCAATGAACAGAGGTTTTCGACTGCGATAGGAACTTGTTTGCGAATTGCGGCAGAGGTTTTCGAAGTAGGAATTCCTGCGACATCGCCAAGAGAGACGATGTTT
>JAGCMU010000086.1 GCA_017646325.1 Kiritimatiellia bacterium | reverse complement strand
GGTCATAAAAGCAAACGAGGAATTTATTCCACCGTATGGAACAGGCGGCTCTCTTTACATCCGTCCTCTTTTGATCGGCACCGGTCCTCAAATCGGAATCGCCCCTTCCCAAGAATACACGTTCCTCGTAATCGTAATGCCTGTAGGTGCATATTATAAGGGCGGATTAAAGCCTGTTCGTGCAGTGATTCTTGACGACTGGGATCGTGCAGCTCCACAGGGAATGGGAGATGTGAAAGTCGGCGGAAACTATGCAGCATCCCTCTATGCCCACGAAAAGGCAAAACGCGACGGATGGCCGGTTGAACTTTATCTCGACGCAAAAGAACACAAGTACGTCGAAGAATTTTCCACTTCAAACTTCCTCGGCATCAAAGCTGACGGAACCTACGTAACTCCAGACAGTTCTTCTGTTCTTCCTTCCATCACCAACATGTCGTTAAAGCAAGTCGCCGAAGATTTAGGCATGAAGGTTGAATGTAGAAAAATTCCATTTGAAGAAATTGCCGAATTTACGGAAGTCGCCGCTTGCGGAACTGCCGTAGTCGTAACGCCGGTATGGGAAATCACACGCGGCGAAAAGGTGTTCAAGATTTCAGACAAGGATGCCGTTGGTCCTCACCTGCAAAAACTTTACGACACGATTCAAGGCATTCAATACGGTGAATTGCCTGACACCCACGGCTGGTGCCACATCGTATGAGCTTAAAACTTACATTCCTCGGAACAGGAACCTCCGTAGGTGTTCCGCAAATCGGATGCGATTGCAAAGTCTGCGCATCTCCCGATTCGCGTGACAAACGGAGGCGTTCCGGCGTGTATGTAGAATCTTCAAAAGCGGCTTTCATCATTGATACGCCGCCGGAATTCCGTGTCGCATGCATCGAGCTTGGGATTAGAAAGGTCGACGCAATCGTTTTTACACACGCTCACATGGATCATATTGCAGCGTTTGACGATGTGCGCCGCTTCAATACATTGAACAACTCCTCCCCGATGCGTTGTTATGCGGCAGCTGAAACGATTGCTTCCATACGAAATGTTTTCCCATATATTTCCGACAAATCAAACGCATTGGGACTATACCGCCCGATGATAAATTTTGTCCCTGTTTCCGATCCTTTCATGATAGGCGATATAAAAGTCACGCCCCTTCCAGTCGATCACGGCCCGCGCACAAACGGATATCGAATGGATTTAAACGGTGCGTCAATCGCTTACATCAGCGATTGCTCAAACATTCCCGATTCGACGAAATGTCTCTTGGAAAACCTTGATGTTCTCATTCTCGATTGTTTGCGCAAACGTGAACACCCCACACATTTGAATTTTGAAACGGCTCTTGCATATATGAATGAGTTAAAGCCCAAACGAGGCTACTTTACGCATATTTGCCACGACATCAGCCATAAAGAATATGAAAACGCTCTTCCACCACACATCCGTCCGGCATACGACGGCTTGGAGATAACAGCATGAAACGTTTTATAACATCACTCGTAATATCGGCAATCCTCCCTCTTTTCGCCAATTCCTTTACGGAAATAACCGTAAAACTGAAAATGGACACATCCTCATACATAATGGGCGAGCGCATAAGAGCCGTCGTTGATGTTGCGAATGCGTCTGACGACATAGTCGATGTAGGCAAGCCGAATTCACCTGACAGGCTGATTCTCGAGCTTTTCCGCGCGAGCGACAAGTTCCAATTTGAAAAACGCTCATACACTCCTTTCGTCGCTCCATTTTCTCTCCTTTCAGGCGAGGGGCAAAGATTAGAAACTTTTTTTGACGACCACTTCCCTTTCCACGATGAATCGCGCTATCTCGCCAGAGCCGTCCTCATTCACAAGGGAATGCGCTTTGAAAGCTCCTACAAATCATTTGATGTCGTTCCGGGCTTAAAATGCGGCTCCGCAGTTCAAATGTTCGCACAAGTCCCCAACCTCACGCGCGAATTTGAGCTTGTCCATTGGGAAAGAAATAGAAAGCAACACATCTTTTTGAAAGCAAAAGATACGGGAGTAAAAACGCGGCGCTGGGTCACGAAGGATTTGGGTCCATTCCTTCGCGTCAACAATCCAAAGATTTCAATTTTGACGACTGGTGAAATCATCGTCCTTCACCGCACAAATCAAGACCTCTTCATCCGCAGTGAATTTTGGAGTCTTCCCGATGTTCTTGAATTTCATTCTCACGAATTGATGAACGATCCCTACGTCGCGAATTCAGAACGGGTGAAAGCTCTGTACAAAGAAGCGGGCGGCGTTGAACCCGTAAAAAAAGCATGGTGGAAATTCTGGTAAAAAAATGAATATTATCGGTATTGAATCAAGTTGCGACGAAAGCGCCGCAGCCATCGTAAGAGACGGAAGAGAAGTTCTTTCATCCGTTGTTTATTCGCAAATCCCGTTACACCAGCCTTACGGTGGAGTCGTTCCTGAAGTTGCAAGCCGCGCGCACATTGAAAAGATTTCAGGTGTAATCAAAGAGGCGATGGTGGAAGGCGTTGAAATTGACGCCGTTGCCGTAACATACGGACCGGGGCTTGCAAGTTCGCTTATCGTTGGCCTTGCCGCCGCAAAAGGTCTTGCGCTTGCCTTGAACAAACCTCTTTTTTGCATCAATCACATTG
>JAGCMU010000085.1 GCA_017646325.1 Kiritimatiellia bacterium | reverse complement strand
TGGAGCGCCGCTTCCAGCCGATTCTCGTTGAAGCGCCCTCGCAGGAAGATTCCATTTCCATCCTTCGCGGGCTCAAGGAGCGTTTTGAAAAATACCACAATGTACACATTCAGGACAGCGCTCTCGTTTCGTCTGTAGTCCTCTCCTCGCGTTACATTCAAGATCGTTTCCTGCCTGACAAGGCGATTGACCTTCTCGATGAAGCGTGTGCTTCTATCCGTACGGAAATGGATTCCATGCCTGCAGAGCTTGATGAAATCACAAGACACGTCCGCCGATTGGAAATTGAAGAAGCCGCACTCAAAAAGGAAAAAGACGACGCATCAAAAAAACGCCTTCAAGAGCTGCGAAAAGAACTTTCAGAGGAAAAGGCAAAAGCCGACGCGATGACAGCCCGCTGGCAAAGCGAAAAAAAATCCATCGAGGAAGTTCAAAAAGTCCGTGAACAACTTGAAGAAGCAAAACACAAATACACTCAATGCGCCGACAGAGGCGACAATGAAGAGGCCGCGCGTCTCAAATATGGCGTCATTCCCGATTTGGAAAAGAAGCTGAAAGAACACGAAGAGAAGATTCACTCTTCGGGAGTTGATTCTCTTCTCCGTGAAGAAGTCACGTCCGAAGAAATCGCGCAAGTCGTTTCCCGTTGGGCGGGAATACCCGTTACAAAACTTCTTGAAGGCGAGCGCGAAAAACTTTTACGGCTTGACGATATTCTGCACAAAAGAGTAATCGGTCAAGACAATGCCGTTCGTGCAGTTGCCGATGCAGTCTTGCGTTCTCGTTCAGGAATAAAAAGCCCGTTAAAACCCGTTGGAACATTTTTGTTTCTTGGCCCGACAGGCGTAGGGAAAACCGAGCTTGCAAAGGCGCTCGCTTCGGAATTATTTGACGACGAAAACTCTATTGTCCGAATCGACATGTCGGAATATATGGAAAAGTTTGCCGTATCCCGTTTAGTGGGAGCGCCTCCAGGATATGTAGGGTACGATGAAGGCGGACAATTGACTGAAGCTGTCCGCAGAAAGCCTTACTCTGTCGTTCTTCTCGATGAAATCGAAAAGGCTCATCCAGATGTATTCAATCTCCTTTTGCAGGTTTTGGACGATGGACGCTTAACCGACTCTCACGGCCGTACGGTAAGCTTTAAAAACACCGTCATAATCATGACGTCAAACGCTCCGAAAGACACTCTTAAAATCACATTCCGCCCTGAATTCCTGAATCGCCTTGACGAGATTTTGGAGTTCAACAGCTTAGGGGAAAACGAAATCAGGGAAATTGTAAAAATCCAACTTGAGTCCTTTAAATCCCGCCTTGCCGAAAATGAAATAAATTTCGAAATAGACGATGCCGCAATCGCCGTATTGGCAAAAAAAGGATACGATCCCGCATTTGGAGCGCGCCCAGTAAAGCGGGCAATCCTACGCGACTTGGAAACACCTGTCGCGCGCGAAATAATCGCAGGCAAATATCCGCCTGGAGCAACGATTAAAGTAAGCGCGAAGGAAGAACAATTAACCTTTTCGTGAAAAGGTCAATCTAAAACTCGATCGTAGATGCCGCCGCCTTCTCCGGACTCCCCGGCGTCGCCCGCATCTACCGATCGATTCAATTTCACTTTAGGACGCTCTCCGAAAAGAACCGTTCCAAGACGCAGCCACGTAGCGCCTTCTTCGACGGCAATTTCATAATCGTTTGACATTCCCATAGAAAGACGGGGCAAGGTAATACGAAACTCGTTTTCGACTTTGTCACGAATATTTCTTAACGATGCAAAAACAGGACGCGTCTCTTCTATCTTTTCTTTTGGCACGAAAGGCGCCATTGTCATAAATCCTTCAAGCGTTATGTTGGGCGAACAAAGAGCGCATTCTACCGCAGCAAAAACATCTTTTGGATTCAAACCGCTTTTTGACCGCTCTCCGCTCACATTTACTTCCAACAAAATACTGGGGCGATTACCGGTCTCTTCAGCAATGCCTTGAATACGCTTTATGAGTTCAATTGAATCCACTGAATGGAAGCAGGAAAAAAGCTCCAACGCTGGGCGCACCTTGTTACGCTGCAAGTGCCCGATCAAATGCCACTCTGGGCCGCTTGCACAAAGAGGCTGTTTCCATGCTGCCTCCTGAACCTTGTTTTCGCCGATAATGGTTAGACCGCTATCCCATGCCTCTTGTACGACCTCTGGCCCATGTGTCTTCGTGACTGCAATAATCTCGACATCATCCCTCTTGCGTCCGGATTTTTCACAAGCCTTTAAAATCTTTAAATTTATTTCATCGAGGATTTCACTTACCGCTTTCATTTCTACTTCCTCTCTTCTTCAAACCATTTTTTTATCCAGTTTAACTCGCGGCGGCGCATCGAGAGATATCCTTTTTCACTATGGTCGTCTGCGCCTGAAAGATGGTCCATTCCATGAGCAACGTACAAAAGCAATTCCTTTGCAGGGGATTGATTTTTTCTTTTGGCCGCTTCTCTTAACGCTTGATCCGTATTCACAAAAAGTTCGCCGAAAATCCCGGGCTTCTCCGGAGGAATCGCATCGTACGCTTGTGTTATCACATCTGTCGCGCCTTCAATATTCATAATTGCCTGATGCATTTCATCCGACTCTGCGTCGTCACCTAAATAAACGGCTACTTCGTGCCAATATACCCCTACCCGTTTTGAACTCAATGTCGCAAACAACTTTGCCGCGCTTTTCAACTCTTTGCGCGACAGAGAAAATGACTTGGGTAATTTTCCGCAAATTGAAATTCTCATTTTTTATCTGCCGTCTTTTCGATTCCCATCAATTTATGGTAATCGTCTACGGTTTTGCCGCCGCTCAAGCAAGGCTCCTCAATTCCACGATCACCATCGACAACACCTACAAACGGGAGGTGATTGTTTGACGGCGAAAATGTGGAGAGGAAATATTCCTTATGGGTAAGATCGTCTATGCAAAGCTTTACGTACACGAATTTCTTGGGATCGAGCTTTATGTGCCCCTTCTTCAAAAATTCATAAAACACCTGACACCGGCCGCATTCTTCTCTGCCCAAAGAAACGAGCACTTTCTTCCCCTCCTTCTTTGCCTTCGAGCACGCATCGTCAAAATCCTCAGAAAGATAATCGGGCAACGTATAAACGTCCTTGCCCTTTCTAAGCTCTGCAAGCAGCTTTTTAACTCTTTCGTGTTCGGGTGATTGGGCAAAACTGGCGAATGAAAAAACAAACAAGGCAATAAAACTTAAAAACAGATATTTCATCTTACACTTCCTTTTCTTTTAAGAGTTGATTGATTTCTGCGATGGCTCGGTTTATAGTTCCCCCGTCAGTCTTAAGCTTTGACGTGACAACATTCAACGCATCGATCGCGCGTGCGCGCTCCTCCGTGGAATCCAACCATTTACGCAATATCGAAGATGTTGCTTTCGGTGTGAAATCTTCCTGTATCAATTCCGGCATCGGTGGAGGCAAAGAAGTCTTTTCGGCGATTATGTTTGCAAGTCCAATATGCTTGATATCTTTTATCACGCGGCGAGCAAACCAAACCAATGCGGGAGAAGCAGCATATACCAATACAGTCGGGCATTTCGCGAGTGCCGCTTCAAGTGTTGCCGTTCCGCTTGCGACTGCCGCCACATCGGCATTGCGCAAAAGGTTTCTCGCCTCGCCGTCTTGAATTTCAACGGGACAATTTTCGTCTTTGGGAAACGCGCTTTTCACGATTTCCTCAATTTGCACGCGCGCTCTATGCGTTGCCGCCGGAACAATAAATCTCAAACTCTTATCGTCACTAAGCAATTTTACCGTTTCTAAAAGCCTCGGCAAAATCCTGTTTATTTCCCCAAGGCGCGAACCTGGCAGCATTGCGACGATTCTTTCAGATTCGTCTTTATAAAAAGCCTTTTTATCATTATCAAAAGTATCTACGAGCGGATGTCCGATAAATTTCGCGTCAAGAGAAGTTTTCTCAAAAAGGCCCGGTTCAAACGGGAAGAAGCAAAGAAGCTTGGAAAGTGACGCCGCTATTTTTGGGATGCGATTCTTATGCCACGCCCACACTTGAGGGCATACAATATGCACTGTAGGGATATCAAGTTTTTTTGCGTATGAGGCGAGCTTTAAATTAAGCCCTGGATAATCAATCGTTACAACAACATCAGGCTTCCATTCACGGATCAAAGCCTTCATCGTACGGGCAACTTTTAAGAAAAAGAAAAGTTTTTTCAAAACGGGAATAAAACCCATCACGGCAAGACTCGATGTGGGGAAATAATCCTGATAAGTTTTCACTTCGGAATTTGAAAAACGCTCGCGAAGCAAATTCGCATAAATAAGCCCCGAATCTTCACCTGCAAGAAGAAGTATTTTAGTTTTTTCACACATAAAATTACGGACGCAAAGGTGCTGGAGGAAGATCGGTTTTCATTCCCACGACAGCAATATTGTGACGGTTGGCAAATGCAATCACTCTTTCACGCTCGAGAAGAACGAGTCGATTCGCCTGAAAAGCTATCGCTGTAATACCGGCGCTTTTCATAACCTTTAATGTTTTCAAACCCACAACAGGAATATCAAAACGCATATCATGCCCTATGCGGGCGGCCTTGAAAACAACGGCTCCTTTGCCGCCGAGTTTTCCGCCTCGCTTCAATGCGGCGTTAGTTCCTTCAAAAGCCTCAACGGCAAGAACCATTCCGTCTTTAACGACGACAGTTTGCCCTACATCGTGAATACCTACATCGTGAGCGACTTTTTGTCCATAGTCTATATCCGACAACTCTTTTTCGGTAAGTCCCCTCTCCGTCAACACTCCTTCACCTGGGATATGTTCATCCATAAAGCAAGACGCGGGCAAAACCTTCACTCCGACACGTTCAAATTCAAATGCGAGTTTTCCGTAAATCGTATGGGCGGTTTTTGATGAAAGCGACCGAAGCCACTCTTTGGTTTGTTCGTCAAATCGTGAACGGAAAAGAGAAATCGGGCTTATTTGGCCGGCGAAAATCGCTCCGTCATAGCCTTGTTTAGAAACCCACTCAAGCCCAGAGGCGACCTCCCCGATTCCGATTGTATGAACGAAATCAGCAGCCTTGCAAGTCGCCCGTTTTGTAGAACCGCGAACAGCAAGGACATCTATTTTTTCAACTCCAGATAGACGAGCCCCCTCTATGACAAAACGAGGATAATCGCCACCACCAGAAATAACAATAATCTTTTTAGGTAAATTACTCACGAAATTATTATAGCATAACAAAGAGATGTTAGCACTACACATTTTACCTGGAGTTTACCCATTTTTTTTAACTCTGGCGATAATCTTCCCAAAAAGACAAAAAAAATGCGACGCC
>JAGCMU010000007.1 GCA_017646325.1 Kiritimatiellia bacterium | reverse complement strand
TCGCGCTTGAGAAGTGCATAAATCCATTGATCAGGCTTTCCAGCGCGTTCTTAATCTTAGTCGCTTCCTCTTTCAAAGCCTTCTCTTCCGCTTTGATTTCTTCCTCGGTTTTCGTGTTGCTATTCGTGCCTTTCACAAGCTCATTCATCTTCTCAAGTTGCTTATTCAGCCCCGTAGAGAGCCCTGCAACTTCATCCTTGAATTTCTTGTCCTTGACTTTATTATAGATGGTATACGCAATGGTAGCCGCCATGAGAAGGAAACTTCCCATCGTGGAAAGCGTTACCTGTTTCTCCGTTGCCGCCGCCTTGATCGCATCCAAAGCCGATGCGTATTCGTCACCGTAGCCGTATCGATTTGCTTCCTGCTCTACCCACGAAAGAAAGTCCTGGAAACCATGCTCAATATCGCCTGTATTTTCGCCTTTTTCGTCCGTCTTGGGCGTTTCCTCGACCGACGCGCTGTCGTTCGTCGTTGGCGTTTGTACGCTGTTTTCAGGCTCGTTGTCGCCGTCATCTGTCACACCTGCGCTCGTTTCTGTGGATGGAGCAGAAACCGCCGAGCCGTCCTCTGCGTATGCGTATACAGGCGCGCCCATAAAACCAAGGCTGACGGCAAAAGCCGTCACTGCTAAAAGAAGCTTCGTGATCATTTTTTTCATGTTTATTTTTCTCCTTTTTATTATTCGACTGGATATTCAACTGGAAGAGGCACGCCCTTATCCTCATATTCCGTAAACTTAGCTTCAACCGCTTTAAAATGCGCCGCTGTTGCCGCATCTGTCAGCTTTTGATTAAGCTTAATTGCTTCGATTTCTCGCTCCACGCGCTGAAGCCACGCCACCATGCTCCACGCCTTGTCTACACGCTCCAGCTTCAACGGCTCAATGTAGAAGCCTGTTTGGTCAGTAGGCGTTTTTGCAGACGAAATAAGAACGCGCGTGCCTGCGTTATCTCGAAGCTCGAGAAACACTTCAATGGGATAATTGACGTCGGCTGACTTCAGCCACTCCGCAGGGATGTCAAAGCTCATAATATTGCTTAAATACATCGCCTTTTCCTTTTCCCCTTGGCGGATTGTCACCACGTACTTGCCAAGCGTCGCGTCTAAACCTTCCAGCTTAATCGTCAAAGGTTCGTTTTCTGTAATAAGAAAGGAAGGCAGGTCAAACGTTCCCCGCCTTCCGATGAAATTGATTGTACGTATCATATCTTACTCCTTTTCTGCTGTTCAATTACCTCAGAAATCCAATAAAAGGAAAGTCTTTTTTAAGCGTTTCCAATCTGTCTTTTAGTTCTTTGCGTTTTGCCGTAAAAGCCTCCCATTCTTCCGCAGGGATTTTGCCGTCTGCGAATGCGAGGGCAAGTTCGTCCGAGCGTTTCAGCTCCGTTTTTAATTCAAGATATTCGTTATATTTCGTTAATACGTCGTTATTCATTTTTATCTCCTTTTTAAATAAGTATTATCCAAGTTAAGAATTTCATAGCTTTACCTCTTTATGCGGTGGTTACAACAATGGCAAATTGTGTCGCAACGACAGCAGCTGTAAAATCATTACTACGCATTTTTATATGTCCATCGCTCAACAATTCAAATATTGATTGGTTGTGTGTTCCCGATAGACCTAAATTACTAAATGAACAATATAATATAAAGTCACCGAAAACTGTAACTGGACATATAGTAAGCGCCGATACTAATTGTACATTGGTAATTTTAGAACGGTTTGCATTAATGTATTCAAACAATTCTGTACAAATAGACATACTCGCTTCGTTAATAGGAATTTTGTCATAACCATTGGCCGTGCTCGTTTCGCCCTCTGCATCTTGAGTAGGTACTAAAAATTCAAATCTTGCGACACCAAAAGAATCGCTACTGGCTGTTTTAATTTTTTCAAACCCATTATTGTACCAATATAATGCCCTTTTATTGCCAACAACAATATATATTGTCTCTTCGGCAACGGCTTCTTTATCGGAAGAAATAACGGTGTATGGAAGGCCAAGTGTAGATAGTTCTAACCACATATCCATCGGTACGCCCAACCCTAACGATTCAGGCACCCAGCAATAGCATTTATTATCACTCTTTTGATAATAGGCAACAAGTCTCGTTGGGAGCTGAGCGTCCATCGCAGGCTCACCTGTTGCTGGAAGAATATCAACTGCATGAAAAGTTGCTGGAAGCCCCCCCATCGCATTTTTTATTCCGTTAAAAAGTGAATAGACTTCATCTTCGGTAGTTGCATAAAACGAATTTTTGTTGATGTATTCTTCAGCGTTGTATACCAAATATTTATGGCTTGTATCGGTTGCCTGACTTTCGTCCGTTATAACACCTCCGTAGCCAAAATCCGATACCCATCCAAAACCGCTTGAAAGGCCAGCCCAACCTGTGAAATTGCCACCAGGAGGAACATCAGGAGTTAAATAGCAGTACGCTTCGTCATCTCCCTTTTGATAATAGATATTACACGAAGTGCTTGTTAAAAATAGTTCGCCAACTTCGGGAAGAGTTTCTACTATACGCACCACTACCTTTCGCATTAAATACTCTTCAACCTTTGCACCGTTTTCAAAAAGGTAGGCATTTTCTTCTTCAGGAAGCTTGTCAACGTCAATAATTGCATCGGCAGGGACACTGCTACCACCGCCTGAGCCACCACCTTCGGGAGCATACAGTGCGGTTGTTTTACCGTCTACTGTGATAGCACCTATTTTCGTACCGCTTGTGAGCGTTTGCGTAACGGAAACATCCGAGCCACCACCGCTATATGCTGTAGATTTTCTCACCCACCCATGCGAGATTTGGTCGATTTCAATAATGTTGCTGACGCACTCGTTTTCGGATATATAAATCTGCCTGTAGTAATAGGTGGGAGAGATAAACTTCCAAGCTTTATAATAACCCGTTCCTGACATTGCATCAGCTTTCCATTTAATAACTGTTGATGGATTGATGCATTGCAGGTATTGCTCATCGGTCAGCGTGCCACTTTCGCCTGACAATTCTACTACCGCACCGCCGCCACCGCCTTCTTTCAACGCATTGACTTCATCCGCCATGCCGTTGAATTTTGTAACAAATTCAGTCTGCAAGCTATCGCCTTGAACTAATTTTTCAGCCATTTTCTCATCTCCTTTATTTAAATATTAGAAGGAGGCATATAATGCCCTTGCGTAAAATAAGAGAAGTATCTTTCCACCCAAACAAGTCCTGCTTCATTATCATTCATTGACCTAAGAGAGTCTTGTTTGCTCGCTTCTGCTTCAATTTTTACCGTATAAGTTTTCAGCCCATCGCTGTCTTCGACATACGAAAATTCGATATTGGAAAGCAACACGTTATGGAAGCCACGAGTTAGCTGTGTGATACGATAGCCACGGTCAAAATAGCCTGCCATAGCGGTTGCAGACGAAGTATCTGCGGCTGTCATGTTTTTTCCCTCGGAATTTGCGACTAAAATCAGCTTATTATAATCAGCGTGACCAACTGGATAAAGGTCTTTCCCTGCTCTAAACGCCAACATCAAAATCCAAACGGGCATGGCTTCACGCACCGCATATTCCACGCTATACAACGAAGGTGTTACGCCCGTTTTTGAAGAAGGAACAATCATATCTTTAAGACCTTCGTTGATGTCTAAGGTAACAGGTGCGTACATTTCTGTTGATATGTCTACCGCAGTTGTTCCATAGTAATTTGCCGAAGTTTTCCCGTCTACACAGTAAACGGTGAGCTGTTCCGCACCCTCGGAAAACGCATTGGATTTTGTCCACGATTCAGATGAACCAAACAGACTATTCCACTCATCGACTGTGGATTGATAAATCACTTTCGTCAAACCTCGACAATGTCTGAATGCGTATTCGCCAATATGTTTTATGCTGTTCGGAATTTCCACAAATTTAATCTGGGTACTCCCTCTAAAGGCTTCATTCGCAATCGCTGTCACAATGGCACCGTTTACTTGAGAAGCAATTTTTATATCGGGACCTGGCACCACACCACTTTCAACACCTGTACAGGTCGCTGTTCCGCTTGCTGTGTCAACGGTATATTTTAAATATGATGTGCCATCGTTGGAAACCCCTGAGTCTCCCTTCTCGCCTTTTAAATCTGCCGAAGAAGAACCGCTTGCAGAGGTGATGGTTAAAACAGTGCCATTCCAAGAATGCGTTGCGGACACACCGTCTTTGCCAGGCTCACCTTTATCCCCTTTTTCACCTTGTATGCCCTGCTCACCTTGTACGCCTTGAATACCCTGAATGCCCTGCTCACCTTGGTCACCCTTTGCGCCTTTAAGGCTTGCTAAGAAGGTTGCCTCCGTTCCGCTGTTTCCGTTTGCAAGCCAAATCTCATAGGCAGATTTGCCGTTTTCTCCAGTAGCGCCTTGGTCACCCTTATCGCCCTTGTCGCCTTTATCGCCAGCGTCACCCTTTTCGCCTTTTTCGCCCTTTTCACCTTGGATGCCTTGTTCACCCTGCTTGCCTGGGTCGCCTTTCATACCTTGCGCGCCCGAAAGGTCTGTCAAATATACATAGGCAGATTGACCTTTATAGAAAAGTTTTGCGTTGTCGGCATCATTGACGTTTCCAGTATCAATTACAACAAAGCCACCGTTAGGAACTCCGTCACTATTATATCCTGCGTTCATTGCCGCAATAGACGCATAAGTTTTGTGCACTCTAACAGGTTCGCCAGGCTCACCTTGCACACCTTGAATCCCTTGCACGCCCTGTACACCTTGAATACACTGTTCACCTTTGTCACCCTTTGTAC
>JAGCMU010000084.1 GCA_017646325.1 Kiritimatiellia bacterium | reverse complement strand
GGTTATATATGGAGGCGAAGAGTCTCCGATGGGATAAAAAAAGAGGTACGTTAAAAACGCACCTCTTTTTTTGGTGGGGATTACTGTTCCCCGTTTCCCATTTTCATTAGGGAAGTTCGCGGATGTAGATGTTCTTGAATTCAAGTGGATCGCCGTGGCATAGAAGCTCGATTTGATCGCAAGGATAGATAGGACTCTTTCTATCAAAATAGTTTTCAAGAATTGTGTTATCAACAACGAGTTGGCCATTGAGGTAAACTGTTACACGATCATCAATCATACGGATGTAGAAACGGTTCCAGTCACCAATAGTCTTGTCTGCAATAACGAGAGCCTGGGAAGGGTTCTTCTTGTTGTTGTAGAGACCACCTGAACCAATGTGCCACTGGTTGTGGGCATCCCAGATTTGAACCTGAGGACAGCCACGGAGGTAGAGACCAGAGTCGCCACGAATGCCCTGAAGACGCCAATCAACGTACATTTCAAAGTTGCGGTAGTCCTTTGCCGTAGCAAGAGAATATCCACCCTTGAAGCCGTCGAAGAAAAGAACGCCGTTGCGGATGTGCCAATGTTTCTTCATGAGTTCATCGGCAAACTTCTGCATTTCTGCACGCTTTTCCTTTTTAGCGGCCTTGCGGACTGCTGGCTGGTCAAATCTTTCCTTCGTGGTTACACCCTTCCAATTCTGGAAATCTTTACCAGTGAAGAGGGTGGTGAAACCGCGAGGAGCCTTTGGCTGCTTGTTGACGTAAGCCTTGTATTCGTCGGCATTCTTGAATTCCTTGATACGGATATTGCGCCACTTTACGTTGTCGCCATGACCGAGCCAAGCGATATGACCCTTCTTGTTGTGAAGGCCAGGGTGTTTACGCTTATCCATTGTGTCGCCATCTCCCTTGAATTTGGAAATGTCGGCATCAACAATCAAGATACCGTTTACATAAACCTTGACCATAGAACCGATTACGTGGACTTCCTGGAAGTTCCATTGACCAGCTGGCTTGAGGTAGCTTCCTCTGCCGGCTGTCTTCGTCATGACCTTTCCGTCAGAATCGCGCTTTGCAGGAACGATACCGTAGATTGAACCATGGTATTGATATGGAGCAAGCTTGCCGTATTTGTCGCCGCCGTCATCGATAATTTGCAATTCCATTCCTTCGTATGCAGCGTGTGAATCTGGCTTTGGAAGACGAATGCCAAGACCGTTATTTGCATTTGTAGGAATGTTGACTTCAAAGCGAAGGATGAAGTCGGAATACTGCTTTTCAGTGCTGAGGTTTCCGCCGCCCTTTGGTGCCGTGCCTGGGATGCAAGCAAGAACGCCTGGTTCTGGAACGCCATAGCAAGGATTTGCGACCCACCCTGTGAGATCCTTACCATTGAAGAGGGGAACAAATCCTTCGTCTTCTGGGCAAAGAGAGTAGGAATCAAGTTCGTTAGCAGTTTGAATTGCGATATCAGCAACGCCCTTAGCGTTGATGGAAACGCGGTTTGCTTCTGCTGCGATTTCCTCAAGCTTCATAGCCTGTTCCGGATAACCGCACCAACGGAGCTGGTCGATGAAGAAGATTGCGCAATATGAATCAGAGCAGGAGAGCAATGATTTCATAAGAGCATCAGTCCAAAGCTTGCGGCAAGCAGGAGCCTTTTCGCACTTTGGATTCATTACGAGCTGGGTTACTGCGGCAATCTGACGTGCTACGAGTGAATCCGTGCCGTAATGAGGCTTTACCTGAGCGAGAAGGTCCATTGCAGCCTTTTCGCTTTCAAGGAACTTTGCGAGAACTTCTCTCTTAGTTGCCTTTACAAGAGCATCTTTGTTCTTTTCTTCCCACTGAGCAGAGGTTGGGACGTTTGGATCGCCTCTTTCTGTTGAGTAGAAGTCGTCCTTGATTTCTACTGGCTTTGCAGGTGTTGCCTTTTTAGCAGCTACAGGAGCAGGAGCCTGCTTTGCTGGTTCTGAAACCTTTTCTGCCGTAGTACAAGCACCGACAAGCGTTGCTGTAAATGTTATAAGTAATAATTTTTTCATGACCACATCTCCGTTTCCCATGGTTGACGCATACCTTGATAGAGGAATCTATCTGCTGCCGGATCGTTGACGGCCTTGAGTGCGACTGGATCGAATTCAAAGCCGCGTCCGAGACGTTCAGCAACGATTGCGAGGTTGAACATTGTGCAGCTTCTAAAGCCGTTAGACTCATTGAGTGCGAATGTTTTACGTTCGCGAACACTTTCCATGAAGTCTGTAACTTGAGCTTCTGGTTCTGGAAGTTCCTTGAGGAGCTTTTCAACGTCCATTTCCTTGCCGTTCTTGTCGGTCATGCGGAAAGTCTTGCCGCCCTTTGCCTTTGGATATACAGTTGCAAGGGAACCCTTGAGGAATGGTTCGTTTGCAAGAGAGCCGTCACCATCAAGAATAACTTCAGTGCCGTCATCGTACGTAAGGGTGATACGGTCAAAGCGGCCGACTACGTCAGGATGTTGCTTTGGACCTACGTAATCGATCTTTACAGGGCTTGTTTCGTCCTTGCAAAGGAGGTATTGAAGTGGGTCGAGGTAGTGCTGAGCCATGTCACCAAGACCGCCTGCATCGTAATCCCAGTATCCACGGAAGGTGCTGTGCGTACGGTGTGAGTTGTATGGTTTCCATGGTGCTGGACCAAGCCACATATCCCAATCGAAATAATCTGGAATTGGTTGTGGTTCAAGATTGATCTTACCAGACCAGCCAAACTTCCAGTCAAAACCTTGTCCACGGCCAAACACGCAGCGCATTGGTTCGCCCTTTCTTGAGACGAGGTTGTTTTCAACAACTTGGCGGACAGGCTTTACTGGAGTGCCAAAGCCGTAGAACGTATCTTTGAAACGGAACCAGGTGTTCAAGCGGAACATACGCTTTTGAGCCTTGACGACTTCCATAACACGCTTGCCTTCGCCGACGGTACGGGTCATTGGCTTTTCGCACCAAATATCCTTGCCTGCACGGGCAGCCATTACGGATTGAACACCATGCCAGTGAGGAGGTGTGCAGATGTGAACGATATCAACGTCCTTATCGGCAAGCAACTCGACAAAGTTTGCATATGCCTTTACCTTGCCCCAGCCTTTTTCTTGGCAGATTCTGACACCATCACTTACACGATGGGCGTCTGGATCACAAAGACCGATCAAACGTGAGCCCTTGTATGATAAGTGATTGTAGCTTCTTGCAATACCCCCGAAACCGATTAACGCGCGGGTTAATTGGTTTGAAGGAGCTTCTGCGCCCCAAAGCACCTTGGCTGGAATAATGGAAAACGCTCCCATAGCCGTCGCGCTCTTGAGGAATTCTCTTCTACGCATATTGTTTCCTTTCTGTTGTTTTTTAAAATGGTTAATTTTATCAACCTAAAATTCTTTGTGCCGCAAGAGCGATATCGCCCGTACGGTTTGTGCCACCTTCGCGTTCAATTGCAAATGCACCCTTATAGCCGACCTTTTCAAGAGCTTCAAAGAATGCTGCAGGATTGACACTGCCGTCACCCCATGGGAGTTCTTGTCCCCATTCGTCTGCCTTTAATGGAGCTTTTGCGTCCTTAATATGAACATGGTCCATCCACTTTGCAAGAATCGGAATAGCCTTTATCGGATCGCCTTTTCCATAAAGGAGCATATTGGCTGGGTCAAAGTTGATTCCGATTCCATCAACGTGGTTCATGAATTTTGCGAGGTCTTCTGCTGTTTCCTGTCCTGATTCAAGCGTAAGCTTTACACCGTACGATTTGCACGTGTCGCGGATCCAGGTCAAACGTTCGACAAATTTATCAAAAGCAGCCTTGTTTGATTCGTCAAGAAATCCTGCGTGCATAGACATGAATGGGACTTTCCATTCGGCAGTAAGTACGGCTGCACGAGGAATAATCTTTTTACTAGTTTCCCACTGTTCATCAGGGACGATTCCGCCCGTCTTGAGAATCGTTGCAGGAGTTGTGTAATCTTCGTGGTTGAATGAAAGCATCGTTGAAGTGACAATCCATTCGCCCGAATAGATACGCGCAACTGCGGCTGCTTGTGCTTCCTTCGATTCTGCTGCGCCGTGGCGTTCATCGCCGTCAAGGAATGGCTGAAGGGCGAGGTGGATGTTTTTAATGTTGAGCTTTTTCATTTCCGCGGCGACAGTATCAAGAGGCTTTTGATAGCTCCAACTGCAAACACCTAATCTATCACGAGAAATATATGGAGCGCCTTTTGCTGAAGGTAGGCATCCTGATACAAATCCGGAAATAAGGAGACCTTTCAAGAAGTCTTTTCTGTTGATGGATAACATGTTTTACTTGTCCTTTTTAAAGCATTAATTTGATAAGAAAAATAATAACATTTATTAAAAAAATGAGCAATGTTTTTTTTATGGAAAAAATACATAAAAAAACATACAAACATAAAATTATTTAGCACGGAATGAGAGATATGTGATAAAATAGTAGGCATGACAAACGAAATAAAAGTTAAAATCGTCGGTGCTACCGGATATGGCGGTATCGGTATTATTGAATTGCTCTCGCAACATCCTTGCGCGCGAATCGTATCGCTCGTTGCTCGTGAAGCTATTGGTAAGAAAATTTCAGAAATATATCCGCATTTGGAAGGACATTGCGATTTGCCTGTTCTTGCTGCAGATGATCCGGCGGCGCAAGAGCCTGTGGATGTCGTATTCTTTTCAACGCCCGACCGCGTAGGTATGGAAGAGGCGAAGAAGGAATTGTCTAAAGGTGCCAAGGTCATCGATTATTCCGGCGATTTTCGCTTTACATCGGAAGAGGCGTACAAAGATTACGCTTCGAGAATGGGTAAGGACACGACGCACCTTTCTCCGGAATTGCTCGGCACGAACGTTTACGGTATGCCAGAACTTCACCGTGAAGATATTAAGCACGCAAATTTGGTCGGAAATCCAGGATGTTTTGCGACGAGTTGCATTCTCGGTCTTGCTCCTGCGATGAAATCCCACATTGTTAATCCAAAATCGATTATTTGCGATTGCAAGAGCGGTGTGTCGGGAGCAGGAAAGAAAGTCAATCAAACATTCCATTTCCCAGAGCGTTGTGAGCAGATAAACGCATACCGTTTAAGCGGACATCAGCATATTTGCGAAGTGGAGCGTGAGCTCGGCCTCTTGGCAGGCGAAGAAGTCCTTATTACTTTTACCGCTCAGGTATTGCCGATTTCCCGCGGTATTTTGTCGACGCTTTATGGAGATTTAAATAGTTATTATTCTGAAGAAGACGTCCTTCAAATCTACAGGGATTTCTACAAGGACAGCCCATTCGTGCGCGTATATCCGTCTACTGCCGCTGTCGGTACAATGACTGTGCGTGGAACGAATCGTTGTGCAATCGTCGTATCCGTAGACAAACGTACCAAAAAACTTCGGGTCGTTTCAATAATCGACAACCTGATGAAAGGGCAGGCGGGGCAGGCTCTTCAAAATATGAACGTAATGTGTTCTCTTCCAGAGACAGTAGGATTAGATAAACCGGGGATGTATCCATGAATATGAAAAAACAAAATAGCCAATTCTTAAAAAAATCAACGGGCGCAAAACCTCTCACCCGCAATGCTCAATTACGCCAGAAAAAAGGCGGGCTTGGTAAAGCGGGGCGTGGACTCGGGTCATTGATTCCTCCTGCGAAGACAGAGACCATTAAAGAAGAACCTGAAATCAAAATGCCGGCTGCGGCCGCTCCTGTCGAAGGTGTTCTTGAAATCCCTCCAATGGATATCGAGCGTTGTCCGTGGCAGCCCCGTGTTGATTTCAATGAAGCGTCACTTCAAGAACTTGCCGATTCTATTCGTGCAAACGGGATTATCCAACCTCTCGTATGCCGCCGTCTTGAAAATGGCAAATACCAGCTTATCGTAGGTGAGCGCCGTTTGCGAGCCAGCGTAATGGCTGGGCTTGCAAAGGTTAAAGTCGTCCTTGCAGATGCGTCCGATCAAAAGGTCGCAGAATGGGCTGTAACGGAAAATATTCAACGTTGCGCTCTCAATGTGATTGAAGAAGCGGAAGGGTATCGTCTCCTTCAAGAATCCTTTGGGCTTACTCAAGAAGCCGTTTCAGAGAAGGTCGGTAAGAGCCGCCCGGTAATTGCAAATGCGTTACGTCTTTTGGAATTGCCCGATGAAGTAAAACAGCTTTTAAGCCAAAATCTCATTTCTACAGGTCACGCAAAGGTGTTGCTTTCCGAGGAAGAGGAAAAGGAACGTATTCTTCTTGCCCGGGCAATCGTCAATGAAGGTCTTACCGTTCGCGCTCTTGAAAATCGTATTGCACGCCGTAAGACGCCAGTACAGCCTTCGCGTGTAAAATCAGATCTTCCAGATGCGTACGTCCGCAGTTTGACAGATGCCATTCGTCGTCAAGTCGGTTGTGCGGTTCGTCTTTCGTCTTCTGCTACTACAGCAAGCGGAAAGCGTTTGAAGGGTGTCTTGCAAATTGATTTTCAGGACAATGACGATCTTGATCGCATCATTTCCGCTCTCGGCGTAAAAATGGACTAATGCCTTTTTCAAGTCGCATATTTCTTTTAGCCGTTTCTTTTCTATCCATTTGCGTTTTTGGTGCAGAGCGGGTCGCTTTTACGAAAGACGATGCCGCATATGCTTATAAAATCGCAAAGGATTTTGTGGCGGATTGCACTCCTCGCAATGCAGGTACGTTGCGTGCGAGATTGGCGGCGAGTTGGATCGCCGACAGGGTGAGCCGTTGCGGCGTAGATGCCGATATCGATTCATTTGTCGATGAAACTCCTGACGGAAAGAAAAAGTTTCACAATGTCTGCGTTCACTTGAAAGCGGAAAATCCAGAAAGTCCCTGGATTGTTTTTATGTCGCATTTCGATACGGCTCCCAATGTAAAACCTTATTTTGAGGGGGCGAACGACAGTGCTTCCACGACTGGACTTTTAATCGCTCTTACTGCCGCCATTAAGCGTGCCGGGGGCGCGAAGGATTACAATATTCTTTTCGTGTGGACCGACGGAGAGGAATGCAGAAAAGATTATTCGCCAATTGACGGATTCCACGGCTCTCGTCATCTTCTCGATGTTTTTTTGAAAAAGAAAAGAACCATTCGAGCCGTTACATGCCTTGATATGCTTGGGGATAAAGATTTAAACATTATGATTCCCGCAAACTCTTCTCCTGTGTTGAAAAGAGCAGCTCTCTTGGCGGCAAAGAGAATTGATTTAGGCAAATACATAAAATACAACAAGGAAGCGGATGTGATGGATGACCATTCTGCTTTTTACAACAAGGGTTTTCAGGCAATTGATTTTATCGATTTCGAGTTCGGTTCTCAAAAGGGTTTGAATGATTATTGGCATACGCCAAATGATACGATAGATAAAATTTCACAGGAATCTTTATTTATTTCTGGGCGTATTGTAAGTGAATATTTCAATATCATTGACGGACGATATAAAAATAAAAAATAAGGGAAAACGAAATGTCTAATATTTCTTGGGTTACGGTAGGGATGTTATGCGCATCCAATCTCGTTATGGCTTTTGCGTGGTACGGGCATTTAAAAAATATGCAAAATGCGCCACTTTGGAAAGTCGTTTTGATTTCGTGGTTTATCGCAATATTTGAATATGCATTGATGATTCCTGCAAATCGTATAGGTCATCGCACAATGACATTGGAGCAGCTTAAAATAACGCAAGAGGCGATATCGCTTTTGATTTTTATCCCATTTTCAGTTGTCTTCATGAAAAGCCCGATAACATGGAATTATTTCGCGGCGATGATTTGCATTATGGGTGCAGTATACTTTATTTTTCGCACTTGATTTCTTTACGCTCTCCGACGGCGTACGTGCCTTCAAAGAAAACGGCATCACCTATAGACGCTGAAACTTTTAACCAATTCCGTTCGCCTGCGACAGGGTGCGCCTCTTCTTTAAATACGGCTTTGATTACGGAATCTTCTCTAATCGCTTTCTTGTAAGTGCAATGCGCATCTGTAATCGCCGCCCACGGTTTTGTAAAGCCGCATTTGTATGCGCGGTTCATTGCAAGACACCATCCGGCTACGGCTAATGCAGAGTAGGAGGCCCCGGCGAACATAGTCCCTTTGTCGTTGTCGTTGCCTTCAATGGGAAGAGAAAGAACAACCTCCATATCGTCGGCTTTCATTACGTCAATCTTCATCTGTCTGCCGACGAGGGGGATTTGTTCAAGAAATATTTTTTTTATCTCTTCAACGTTTAACATTTTTTGATTTCCTTACTTTGAAAAGATATAGAACGTATTGATGCGAGGCATTAAAGATGTAAGAGGAGTGATGTCGGAAACCTTTGCAGTTGACGGGGCGTAAATAAAGGCGACAAAAATCTTTTCTCCTTGCTTGCCAGTTCTTTTGATAAGAGCTGGAATCTCGCTCCATTTTTCAAAGCGTGTTTCCCGGGGTTTGAGAATCGGATCCATGCCGTCGCCAGACCAGTCTTCTTCAATGAAGATGAAATTTTTCGTTCCGTCTTCTTCCAAATGGATTTCAAAAGGTTGGAAAATACGGTTTTCGCGATTGTTCCATTTTTCGTCGGGAAGGAAAGCTTTTACGAAGAAATTGTTTTTTGCCGCCCCGTTCAATTTTATGCCGTTACCGTCTATCATATCGAAAACTGATGCAATCTTTTTAGCCTCGCCAATCGTTACATCCTTATCGAAAACGACCTTTAAAAATATATCATATCCCGCTTTCGCGTCGGCATGCAATGCTTTTACGATATTTGCCGTATTTTGAGAGGAGACATTTACAGTTCGGTCGTGCACCGTTTTCTTCCCGTCCCATGAAAGAATCACTTCTAACAATTCGCCCGCTTCAGATTTTGAAGCGGCGAAAAATCGTCCGTATGTCGCCGATTGATCGAAAACACCGTTAAGGAGAATTGGGGACTGGTCTAATGAATATAATGCCATAACGGCACATGGCATATTAGTGCCGGCATAAAGTTCATTTTTTGAATCTCTCGAGCCACCGGTCCATACTAAATTCTGGTTGAGAATTTCACCATATTCTTTCGCCGCCGTATCGCGCAGGAAATTAGAAAAGGGCTGTGGCTTTGAGAGCTTTCCATCATATTTTGCCATTTGCAATTTTATCTTTTCTCCTTGCGGCCAGAAACGAGCCTCTGTTTGATTTACGGCAACGCCTTGCGGCACTCCGATTGATTCGATAGCCTTTGCGATGTCGGAAGGATTGGCAACGCTCACGCCGAACGATTCGTATGAACGGTCTGAAAGGGGGCCAATCGCGAAAAATTCAATTGTGTCATTCGTTCCTATACCGGTCGTTTCCATCAGAAAGTGGATTGATTTCGCTTTTGCATTTACGTAAACACCTTTGGGGGCATTGAAATCTTTTTTCCATTTTTCAATTAAATTAGTGTTTATGCTGGTCCATTCCATCGGTGATTTTTCAGCAAGAAGAAGTGATGAAAGTAATGCAATGATTGAAACGATTGTTTTTTGTAGTATGTTCATTTTTATTTCCTCGATTAAAATCTTGGCAGCTTTGCAAGAGAATCCGCGCGCCCGCCAGGACGATTTCTCAACGCCCAAACCCTATCGTGTTCGGCGCGCAAGAACCGTAAACGTTTTTCGTCGCGTCGATTGCATGCAGCATCAACCAGGTTTGCCATGTGTACAATTTCCATTGCCCAAATATTAGGTTTTATTCCGCCGACATAACGCGAGGCTTCGTGGCGGCAACCTTCGGCAATTGCAGATATTTCTGTAAGTATGGCATCTGTCAATCTTGGGTCTCGCGAATATCCTCTGTCGCTTGAAAGGATTTTGAAAAATTCCGTCGCATTTGCCCGCAATGCCCCGCCGCGCAAATATAACGTGCCAAGACGCAGGAGCGTGCCGCCGAGAGGGGCTTCCATGACGGCGTTAAGGGCGTCTTCCAAATCCATTTTTGAGGCCTTTGATCCGTTTAATGCAAAATTGCCTCCGAGAATCAAACCTGGCAGGCTTGCAGCAAGCGGTTGCCAATGTCCGTGATCGCCCCAGTCAGTAACCATATATCCCGTCGCACCGTACATTTTCCCGGCACGCTCCGCCTCTTGAAGGTTTTGGCGCATATTTTCAACGCGGCCAGAGAGTGAGTTCCACGAACTTGTTCCCGGGCACACATAGAATTCAAGACCTGCGTCTGCAAATTGTTTTGCTTCTTTTTCAAAAGGGTGGTTTCCTTCATATCCCCAATTAAGCGCAATCGAATTTTTCGGAATTTCTTTTACGAGTTCAGGGTGGCGTAAAACAATGTCACCCCAAAACATCGGCGTTTTTCCCCGCTCGTGGACGAGTGAAAATATTTTTTTGAGGAATTCAAGATAGACTCTTCCTTCGCCGTATTTTTTTACAGATTCTGCACTTCGTCCGTTTCCGAGAAGATCGAACGTTTCATCGCAACCGACGTTGAAAAGGGGAGAAGTGAAATTAGGAAGAAGTTCGTCGTATAAACCTGAAATAAATTCAATTGATTGGGGGTCGGTCGGGCAAAGTGTTGTTGGAACTTTTTTAAATCCACCCCAGGGTAAAGGAGCTCCACCTTTTGGGAGTTCTGCGAGATGGTTGTATTCGCTATGTGTTAACCATCTTTCCAAATGGCCGAACGAATTTTGATTTGGCACGAGTTCGATTCCATGCATGGCGCAATATGCATCGAGCGTACGGATTTCTTCTGCCGTCATAGGAGAAGAGTTTTCCCAGACTGTTTTATGCTTGGAATAGGCAAAAGTATGTTCGGTATACAGTTGGAATTGATTGTATCCGAATTTCTCAAGAAGATCGACTATTAACTGCAAAGTTCCCATTGTCGGGACTTTGTCGCGGCTAATGTCTAACATATAAGAACGAACTTTAAACATTGTCTTTTGTTTCCGAGGAATTATCTGACGGGAAGAGAGAATTTAAAATTTGTTCTGCCGATGTGTAATGTTTTTTTGACGCATTGCATTCATGGCAAGAGGGGACGCAATTGCCTTTATTTGATTTTCCGCCGCGGCTTACAGGCACGACGTGATCAAGCGTCAGATTTTCTTTTCCTACATTTTTTTTGCAATAATGACAAATGCCGCTAGCGATTTTTGATTTCCACCAGTCGGTTTTTCTAAGCTCTCTCGCCTTTTCACGTTCACGCTTCACGTGTACGGGATCAGGGTTTAAATCAATCCATTCCATATTTTTTTCGTCTTTGGTAAATTTATAATAAATGATTATACCATATAATTAATGAAGAATGAAGAATGAAGAATGAGGAATGAAAAGTGCAATCTGTTTTTACTTTTTCCCTTCCATCAGTGTTGTTTTTTGCTATAATGAAAGGAAAAAGAGGACGTAAGGAAAATTGCAGGTTTATGAGTTATCGTGAATCAATCAGAGTTGTTGATACAACATTAAGAGACGGGGGTCTAGTAAATGACTTCAAGTTTTCTGACGACTTTGTAAGGGCGTTGTATAAAGCCAATCTCGCAGCGGGCGTCGATTACATGGAGGTGGGGTATCGTTCATCAAAAACAATTTTTGACGCTTCGCAATTTGGAGCATGGAAATTTTCTGAAGATGAAGTAATCTCTAAGGTGATAGGAGAAGTCAATCCTGCGATAAAACTT
Organism: Kiritimatiellia bacterium; assembly: GCA_017646325.1. Lineage (GTDB taxonomy): Bacteria > Verrucomicrobiota > Kiritimatiellia > RFP12 > UBA1067 > RGIG9934. The sequence goes on along the minus strand of JAGCMU010000084.1, from coordinate 3,915 downwards.
GCTGTGATGGCGGACGTGGGGAGATGCGATTTTAAAAACGATATTCGTCAAAAGAAGGAAAGTCCGATTTCTCTTATTCGTGTTGCAACGTATATCCATCAAGTTTCAGACGCGATTGAAATGATAGAGGATGCAAAAGAAAAGGGGTATGAAGTAAGTTGCAACCTTATGGCAATTTCAAAAGCGACGCCTTCAGAGCTTCGTGTGGCTCTTGATATGATTTCAAAGTCAAATGTAGATGTTATTTACGTTGTCGACAGTTTCGGTTCGCTCTATCCTGAACAGGTAAGAAATTTCGTAAAAGTGTATAAGGAGTTTGCGGGCAAAACGGGTAAGAAGCTTGGAATACACGCTCACAATAATCAACAGTTGGCATTTGCAAATACAATCGCTGCGTGTTGTGACGGTGTCGATTGGGTTGACGCCACGTACGGCGGAATGGGTCGTGGGGCGGGAAATTGTTATATGGAAAATCTCATTGGTTATTTGCATAACTCAAAGTATGATTTACTTCCCGTTATTCAATTTGTCGAGGAGCATGTAAAGGCGCTTAAAAATTCTAAGGATGTTTGGGGCTTTGATATTCCGTATCTTTTGACGGGTATTTCCAATCAACATCCGCGCGCTGCTATTTCGTACATAAAGGAAGGTCGTAATGACATCACGTCTTTTTTCAACGAGCTTGAAAAAAGTGAATAAAAAAGTGTCAGATTTGTATTATGTGTTTGCCTAATAAAACATTGAAACAATGAAAGGAATAAAATGAAACGAATCATATCGTTAGCAATGGTTATGTTCAGTATCGTTATCGCTGGATGTATTTCAGCTGTACAGACGGACAAACGTATCATAGTGTCCAAAGAATTGTCATCTGATGTTCATGTGATTGATATCAGGTTTGGAAAAACAAATTCCGACTATTGCACGGTTCAGGCAAATGTAAAAAATCTTACATCAAGCGAATTGTGCGTACAATGGAAAACCGTCTGGTTTGATGCGAACGGAATTGAAATCGATTCCATCACGTCAACTTGGAATGATTATGCAATCCAGCCTGACGACATCAAGGCATTAAAGCACACGGCTCCATCGTTAAATGCGGTGGACGCGCGAATTTACATCAGATCAATGCGTCATTGATATTTTAAAGAAAGGATAAAAATACAAAATGAAAACGGTAATGATAATAGGAGCTCTTTCATTGGCAGTTTTTGCAATGACGGGATGTGCTACAACAACGAGACGGTATGCTTCAGGCGAGACGCGTCAGACTGTCTCAGGATTTGCCGAGGTTGATATTCAAGATACTGTTTCAAGGGCAGTACAATCAATTTTGTCGCAAGACCGTATTCGTTTGAAAGATGGTGCCAATAGAGCAATTCTTTCCGTTGAGAACATTGTAAATGACACGATGTCTCGCGGATATAACGCTTCTGTCTTGGCAGAAAGTATCGGGCAGTCCCTTCGCGAAGAGTTGACTAACAGTGGCAAGGTCGTCGTGTACAACAAGAGTGTTGCGCAATATGCCCAGGTCCAGGTAACTCCTCAATACGTTTTGTTGGGGCGCCTTACTGAACGTCACATGCGTCAAGACAATGGCGATATTCAAAAAGAATATAATTTAAATCTCACATTGGTTGAAGTCGCAACGGGTCTCGAATTCTGGCAGAAGCGTATTCATGTCGGAAAACTCGTTGATAGTAAGAATGCTTTAAATTAACAAATAAAAAAGGATAATAAAAATGAAATTTTCAGTAGTAAAAGCTTTTGTCGTATCTTGTCTTCTTGCCGGAGCAGTTTTTGGGCAGGATCAAGTTCAAGCAATTCCAGCAGATTCCGTAAAAACAGCAAATGCTGATATTAAAGTTGAAGTTGATGGAAAGGCAACGTTGAACGAATCCTTCGAGCAATATGCAAAGAATGCAAATATCGAATATGGAAAACCGACTTCTGACGGGCGTTTTTACAGCAAGGGCTATGTTGCCGTTGCAATCGATGTAAATTCTCCTCAGTTTGTGAAGTCTCGTGCAATGGCATACGAAAGAGCGTATCTTAATGCCTTGGCAAAATTCATTATGGATGCGTATGGCTCTACTGCCTCTGAGACGATCAGTGAGTACTATGGCAATGTGTCTTCCGATGTGAATGAATCTCCAGTAGAAAAAGCAAAATCATTGACGGAAAAGGTCGCTCTTTTAACAGAAGCAAAGCTTGATAAGGCTCTTGCTGAAGAGGGAGTTCCTGCAGATAAATATTCTCAAGCATCCGTTGTGGAAAAGAGAAAAATCTTCCAAGATGCTATTGCCAAAAAGACTATGAATAAGGTTTTGCATATGTCAAGCGGATGTATTCCTGTAAAGACATTTGAAACTTGGGGTAGTGACAACAGATACTATATCGGCGTGATTGTGCGTTACGACCGTGTGAGCAAAACTCTTGCGATGTGCTTCAAAAACAAGATTCGTCCTGCGTTGACTAAGGATGGCGGCATGACTATCGCCGAGGCATTGCCACCAAAGGATGAAATGCTTGGTAATTTTGGCGTACGTCTTTTCTTTGATGAAAATGGCACTCCTGCGCTTCTTTCATTCGGGCAATTCGGCTCTTCCTATAGAGGCAATAATGTCGCTAGAGCAGAGCGCGCCGAATCGCAGGCGATGAATCAGGCTCGCAGCTTGGCGGACGCAGGGCTCACGTCATTTATCAACAGCTGGATCGACGCTTCAGAAGAGAGCATTTTAAGCGAAGATATTTCTGAGTCTACTCTTTTCATGGACGATGGAACTGCAAGACCTGAAGAGGCCCAAAAGGTTGTAGATATTTACCGCAAGAGCATCAAGCAATATGGTCGTGATACGATGAAGGGCCGCTCTACTGTGTTTGAAGAAGTTCTTACGCATAAGAATGGTCATAAGGTTGCAGTTGTTGTTCGCTGTTGGAGCTTTGGTACTGTTGACGCAGTAGATGTCTTGGATAAGGTTGTAGAAGAAAAGAAGCCTCAGCCTAGCCCCGTTAAGACTATTAAGCCAGGGATTAACGCTGGTCGTACTTATGACTTTTAATCAAGGTAACGAAAATGAGAAAAATATTAACTCTCTTTATCATGATAGCGGCGACTTTCGCCGCTATCGCGACTGAAAAGGTCGTGCAGTCGACAGGTATGGGAAAAACGTATCGTGCGGCTGTTAACGAGGCTCTTATTACGGCCTTGGAAAAGGCTGAAGGAATTACAATAAGTTCGTCAGAGCGCACGGACATCGCTTCAAGCGAGGATTCCTTGAGCATCAACGGTGTTGATTTTAATCGTTCGCAAATCGATGACTCGATTAAAAAGGCGATGCAGAAGTGGGCGTCAGGCAAGATTAACGGATATGATGTACTGATGGAAAACTACGATCCTTCTACGAAGAAGTATAAGGTCGTATTATCTGTGCGTATGCCAGGCGCGTACAAAGTGGGCCTTGATCCGGCAAATCGCCGCCGTATGGCAGTAGCACCCTTTAGAGTAATGACGGGGGATTCTGTCAGCTGGTATGGGCAGGCGGAGTCTTCAATGCGTTGGGTGTCGATTCTTGCAGATAGAATAAACGAAAGATTGACGCAAACCCGTAAGTTCACAATGGTTGATCGCAAATTTGACAGTGAAATCGATAGTGAACTTGCTCGCATTTCACAGAAAAACGCGGCAAAGGCTGATGTGATGCGTTTCAATCAAAAGTTGGCAACGGATTATTTGGTCGTAGGAACTGTATCTTTCTCTCCCGTTATCGCGCCTCCCGTAAACCCGATCACGGGGCGGGCAATGCCAGTTCAGTCGCAGCGTTTTGCGGAAATCAGTTATCGCGTTTTGCTCGCTCCTACAGGTCAATTGAAGTGGGCTGATACGGTTTTGATTGACGCTGTAGAAATCCCGGC
>JAGCMU010000083.1 GCA_017646325.1 Kiritimatiellia bacterium | reverse complement strand
TGTCGATGAGGTTGAGCTCATACACCTCGCCGTCGGGGGCATGATAGTCCAGCTTAACGGCACGCGCCTTGATGGTAATTCCTCTTTCGCGCTCCAAATCCATCGCGTCAAGTGATTGTTCCTTGAGCTCTCTTAAAGAGATTGCCTTTGTCAATTCAAGGATACGATCGCTCAATGTCGTTTTGCCGTGGTCGACATGCGCAATAATACAAAAATTTCTTATGTTATCAAGAGTCTTCATGGTGTGTCCTTATCGGAAAGAGTTGTGATAAAACATTTTGCCTCTCCACTTAATTTTGCCGTGCAAAGAGCGGGGATTAAAATGGATGTGCCGAACGGAAGAGAAATTTCTCCGCCTTGCCAAGTTATTTTTGCAGAACCTTCGGCGACAAACAAGGCGGTAAAACTTTTACCGTTTGTATTGATTTCAATATCGCCTTTTAAATCAACAGTTTTAAAATTGAAAAATGGGCACGAGACGTCTTTTTGTTTTTGAGGGACTGGAAGGGAGTAGTCAATCGTCGAGACACTTTCCTTCACGTGCAATTCGCGAGCCTTACCATCGGCTCCAACTCGTCCCCAATCGTAAAGGCGGTAGGTAGTATTGCTTGATTGCTGAACCTCGTAAATTAAAGCACCGTCGCCAATTGCGTGGACGAGCCCACCAGGAATAAAAAAGCAATCTCCCGCTTGGGCATCGTGTTCAACGATTACATCGGAAAACTTTCCTGATTCAATGGCGCTTTCAATATCATTGCCGTTTACGCCTTCCTTAAGCCCCGCGAAAATAGAAACGGAAGTTTTTCCTTCATCGCATCCGAGAACATACCACATTTCCGTTTTTGGCTCGCCTTTTGTAAGAGGGGCTGTCTTTTCATTCGGATGGACTTGTACGCTTAAGCGCGTTTTTGCATCGATGAGTTTGATGAGAAGAGGGAATTCATTTTCTTTTGGGGACTCGGTCCCTACGATTTTTACGCCGAATTCTTTAATGACACTTTCCAAATCTCTTCCTGCGAGACTGCCATTTGAAATTACTGAAGGGGATGAAGAGTGTGCGCAAATTTCCCAGGATTCGGAACATGGGGAAGGTGTGTTTTCGCGATTGAATATTTTAGCAATGCGCTCGCCACCCCACAAAGCGGTTTTGTAGTTGCCTTCAAACAAAAATGGGTATAAATTATTTTCCATGACGATAAAGTTACTTTTTCTTCTTTACAGGATTTTGATTTGGCTTGTTCAGTATTTTAACCTTCATTCGCTTTGAGCCCCATTTAAGGGCCTCTTTGTGAGAAGGAAACCACAAATCGATATGGCGCCCTTTGATAGCTCCTCCCACGTCTTCCACTTTCCCGATTCCGTACCCTTCAATTTCCATCGTCGTTCCAAAAGGGAATAGGGAAGTGTCAGCTGCAATCGTTCCATGCTTTGCACGCGTTCCAGAAGCGGTAAGACCGACTTTCTTTGGCTTTCCCTTTAATTTTCCGGCGGAGTAGACGGGTGGACCAAATCCAAACCATGAGTACTTCCAACTGCAACATTTTTTACAGTTGCAATATCCTGTTACGATAAACGTCGTAGGATCTGAATCAATAACGGATTTTTTATGTTTTTTCGAAGTGTTTTTGCACGAGGGAAGGATACAAAGCACGGTGACAAAAAATCCAAGTACGATGCACCCTATAAAAAGGCGCATCGTACGAGGTGAGGCGGACAAATACCGCTCGATTATTTTGTCAAATAATCTCACTTTGCAGCTGCAGCAATGATTGCTGCAAAGCTGTCAGCCTTGAGAGCAGCGCCGCCGATAAGACCACCGTCAATATCTGGCTGAGCGAGCAATTCCGCTGCATTGTCTGGCTTCATTGAGCCGCCATATTGAATGCGGACTGCTTGTGCTGCATCAACACCAACGAGCTCTGCGAGCGTTTTGCGGATGAGAGCGTGAACTTCCTGAGCCTGTGCAGGCGTTGCTGTGCGGCCTGTGCCGATAGCCCAAACAGGTTCGTAAGCAATGACGAGCTTTTCAACGTCTGCAGCGGAAAGACCCTTGAGACCTTCCTTGAGCTGACGAACGATAACGGCTTCTACCTGACCTGCATCGCGCTCTTCAAGAGTTTCGCCGACGCATGTAATTGCGGTAAGACCAGCCTTGATGACAGCCGTTGTACGCTTGTTGACGGTTTCGTCGGTTTCTGCGAAGTATTGACGGCGTTCAGAGTGGCCGATAATGACGTACTTTACGCCAGCATCAACGAGCATGCCTGTTGAAATTTCGCCAGTATAAGCGCCAGATGCTTCCCAGTGTGCGTTTTCTGCGCCAGCAGCGACAGCAGTACCTTCGCAAGCAGCGACAGCAGCAGGGATATCGATGGCTGGCGTGCAGCAAACGATGTCTACATTTGAATAATCTTTCGTGGCTTCAGCAATGGCCTTGATGAGAGCAGCCGTTTCTGATGGCTTTACATTCATCTTCCAGTTGCCGGCAATAATTTTCTTACGCATTTTCATTAACCTTTCTTGACTCTTTATTAGTCGTTTAAAAATTACCGTATATTGTACCATTTACGAGCGATATCGTCATTAAAAAAGTATTTTCCCGTCCAATCTAAATATCTTGATGAAAAAAAGCATAAATGGTATAATGCGTGCTTTTGAAAGGCAAAATACTTAAATAAAAGGCAGATATGAAAAAGATATTTCTCATTGCATTACTTTCTTCGTTCCTTTATGCAGAAGAAAGAGAATGGGCGTTTTCTTCGGAGGAATGTTTAATAGATTCCACTCGCGAACTTGGAAGTGTGAAGTCCCTCGCAAATGTTTTTACTCTTGATTTTGACATAAAAGTGCAAGATTACAAAAAGTCAGAAGGCATGGGAATGGTTTGCTCGTGGGGTAATGGGTATGATAACGGGTGGAGACTTACGATTCGTCCCTCTTCCGGTGCATATCACGCCGTTTTTTCTTTGGGGAATACGGAAAAGAAACGTAGAAGTGTACGTTTTGTAGGCGCTTTGTCTACGAATGTCGTTTCGCATTTGACCGTAACGTTCGACGGCGCTAATGTAAAACTTTATCGCGACGGAGCTCTCAATGCCGCCGCCCAAACGTGCGGGATCGGGCGGGCAAAGCCGGCATCATTCGCTTTTGGCGGTGCGAGGCATGGTATTGCCTTTTATCCTTTTTCCGTTTCAAAGGTGAAAATTTCTCCTCGTGTAAAAAGTGATGAAGAAATCCTCGCACGATACGAGGAGGTCGTCAAGGCTGAAGATCGCAGTAAAATCTATAAGCGATACAAAGCTGATAAGGCTATGAAGGACGGAAAGTATTTGGAGGCTGTTTCTTTTTACGCTCCGCTTTACGAGGAAGCGTGCTTAGAAGAAACTCCTCGCCGCGTTGAGGTTGCTTTTGCTTATGCTGATGCCCTCGCCCTTGCCGGCAAAGTTGACGAAGCAAAAGAAGTATGGAAAAAAATTGCAATGTCGAACGATTTGCCTCCATACTTTACGCGAGAGGCGGCGTCTAAGGCGGGAATAAGCGATCCGCGTCCGAGTGCTCCATATCCTTCAACGGATCAATGGCAAGCGAAGGGAAAAATAGATTGCGTTTTTTTCGTTGCAAACAATGGAGATGATTCGGCGGAGGGAACGAAGGAAAAACCGCTTGCGACCATTTCAGGCGCGTTGGAAAGAATCCGCTCGTATAGGGGCGAAAAGGGATGGCCGAAAAATGGAGCTGCTATTTTGATTAGAGGTGGACGTTATAAGATGGATTCTACTGTTGTTTTGGGCGAGAATGATGGAGGAGAGGAAAACGCTCCTCTCATAATAAGCTCGTGGAAGGGAGAGGATGTTATTCTTGACGGGGCTAAGGAAATCTCCTCATGGCGTAAGGCGAATGAAGAAGAAATAAAATCTCTCAGAGGGGATGCGAAAAAGAATGTTATTGTTGCCGATTTGACGGAGGCAGAATACGGCATAATCGAGCCGCTTAAATCGTACGGATTCGGATTAAAGGGAGGAGGCCTTGTAGACTTGATTGCAGACGGCGAAGTGATGACTCTTGCTCGTTATCCCAATAGCGGCTTCGCTTTTGTTGAAGAGGCGTCAACAAATGGAAGCTTTCGCGCGTCCTTTGAAGATTTGTCAGGATGGGAAAACGAGTGCGATGTTTTTGTTACTGGATATTGGAATAATTTTTGGTCTGATCGTACGTTGAAGGTTGAATCGATTGATTCTAATGGAATGGTGACGTTATTAAGGAGTGAGAGAGGCAAGAAAACCATTGTAAAAAAAGGTGCGGCTGTATTTTTAACTAATGCTCTTCGAGCTTTAGATACTCAAGGCGAGTGGTTCTTCGACCGTAAAGCACGTAAGGTTTTTGTATGGCCTAAAAAGGATGTTAAAAGATGGTCTCTTGGTCTACAAAAAACTCCGGCGATAAAGTTGGATAGAACTAAAAATGTTATTGTCAATGGTTTAGTTGTTGAAGGCTTTTCTTCTACAGCAATAATGATGAACGATGTTTCCGATATTTTCGTGAAGAATTCTACGGTTCGCAATTGTTCGCGCGTGGGGATAAAATCAAACGGTAAAAGAGTTCGCATAGAGGGCTGCTCGTTTTACTCTCTTGGGCGCGCGGCGGTTGATATTCACGGAGGATCTCGAAAGACTCTTGAAAGAGGGGATAATATCGTTATAGATTGTGAAGCGTGGGACTTAGGGCGTTATTGGCGTACGTATTCTCCTGCCGTTCATACGACGGGTTGCGGGATAGATATCGTCGGAAATAAATTCCATGATTTGCTCTCAAGCGCAATAAGAGCCGATGCAAATGATGTGCGAGTAATTTCAAATCGTGTTTGGAGATGTGTTCTTGAAAGCGATGACCAGGGAGCGTTTGATATTTACGCAAACCCAACGTTTGCCGGCGTTGAAATTGCATATAACCATTGGAGTGATATTGGAGACGGGGATATTGCCAAAACTGGACAGGCGGCCGTTCGTCTTGATGATATCGTAAGCGGTGTCGTGATTCACAATAACCATTTCGTCCGTTCGTCACGCGGTATTTTTGGAGCCGTACAAATGAATGGTGGAAGACGCAATTTCGTTGACAGTAATGTGTTTGAGGATTGTCGTCTTGATGTGTCGATGCAAAGCCGTTCAGATAAAAGATGGGCGGAGCTGTTAAAGAAATTTCAAAGCACCTTCAGCTCACCCGTTTATCGTGAGCGTTATCCTGGGTTTGACAAATTGCCGACAGCTTCGCCTGCAAATTACATTTGGCGCAATGCGATCAAAAACGTCAAGCGGACGTGCAGACCGCTGTCACTTTATGAAAATTTGTAATCCGCCGCCCAATTGTCTTAACACTTGAACTTTCCCCGTTCCGGTAAAGCAATTGAGGGCGAAGGGAGAGGAGACGCCTGAAGTAGTGCTGCCGTAGATGCCTGGCTGCATTGGACGCTTATATCCGGTTTCGCTTTTCAGGAAGAGGTATTTTACAGTTGCTTTTTCGTTGGCGGCAATGTTGAGCTTCCCATTATCTGCGATAAGCAGCTCGCATTCGCTTTTCCCTGCTTCAGAACCAAACGCCGTATCACCCGCATTTTCGTTTACGTTCAATGTTCCCGTACCTTCAATAACGACGTTTGTGGTTGCAATCCATCCGCCGCCTGCATAGATGTTTACCGTTCCAGACGAGACGCGAAGCTCGCCCACCGTCGTAGAGGTGATGTTGGTAAAGCCAAATTGTCCAGTGCCTGAGAAATGGAAGCCTGCCGAGCCCGCAAAACGGAAGGCAGTGTAAAGATAAGTCGCTCTATGATCTATTGAAGTTGCTGGTGTAATGTCGCTCGTTACTTCAAGGGATGCAGGAGTGGGGCTTGTGATAGTCGAATAGCCGTCTTTTTGAGTAGAATAATTCCCGTTATAATCCCATCCTCTTTTAAGGCGTTTGATTTTTTGGTTAAAGCCGTTCAAGTCAATAGATGCGCCTGCCTTACGGTAGTTGCTACCAGAAGTCCCCATTTCAATCGTGGCATTTTTATTAAAGACATTATTTGTCATACAGACGATATTTGCTCTATATGGATTGATTG
>JAGCMU010000082.1 GCA_017646325.1 Kiritimatiellia bacterium | reverse complement strand
TGTCAAATAGCAGTTGCTGTAATGGCGGCGATATTTTGCGATGTCGGTTTTAGATTTATCCCTGCGCTATCCTGGCTTCCCGTGTGGGCAGATATCGTATTGACCGTATTCTGGATAGTCGGCGCGATTAACGCGTTTAACTTGATTGACGGTATTGACGGTCTTGCGTCGGGGCTGGCGATTATTGCCGCTCTTGGTATGGCTGGCGCGTTGATTTTTATTGGGTATCGCGATTCAGTTTTCGTCTTGTTTGCTTTTATCGGAGCGTGTTCTGCGTTTTTATGTTACAACTTCAATCCTGCATCTGTATTTTTGGGTGATACAGGGTCGATGTTCTTAGGCTTTATGCTTGCCGTTTTGCCGCTCCAGATCAAGGCTGGCGACTCGCTTTTCGTTTCATTGGGCGTCCCAATCCTTTCAATGGGCGTTCCGATTTTCGATACGTCTCTTGCAATCGTCCGCCGCAGTATCAGAGCGCTCCTTAAAAAGAAGACGCAAGAGATTTCTGGCGATTCTGCCGATGTTGGAAACGACAAGGTTATGACTGCGGACCTTGAACATGTGCATCACCGTTTGCTCCGCACTCTCGTTTCGCAGAAGAAGGTTGCAATTTCCCTTTATGTCGCAGCTCTCGTTCTCGTGATGGTGGCGTTGGGAGGGATATTGCTTCGCGACAAAGCGGCGGCGCTGTTTATCATTGCGTTCATCGTTGCGATATACGTCATTTTGCGTGATATGCGCCGAGTGGAACTTCTTGACACAGGCACGTTGCTAAATATGATAACTCACAATAATCAGGCAGAGAGGAAGCGCTCGTTGCTTCGTGCCTTGAAAACACCTATTTTAATGATTTGCGATATTGCCATAATAGTTTTTTCGTGGCATTTCGCGCGACAGATTTTTTCACCGGGGATGAAGGCTATTCCTCTTTCGTATATGATTTACTGCGTAGCCCCCGTCTTTTTTATGATGTGTGTCGGGAAGGTTTATTCGGTTGTCTGGGCAAGAGCGACATTTTCAAATTTCGTACGTCTTGGCGTTTGTGTGGTTTTAGGAAAAATGTTCGGGCTCGTTGTTTATATTTTCGCGCATTCGTCATTGGAATCGATAGTCGTTCTTTATAATGTGATATTTGTCGTGTTTTGCTTTTTGGGATTGACTTTCCTTCGTGTGGTCAGACAAGTTTTCCGTGAATTGTTTTATCGGGTCGACGTGGAAAATCTTAAAGAAAAATCCGACACAAAACGCGTGCTCGTTTATGGCTCGGGTCTTCGTTATCGCGCGTTTCGCCGTGAATTAATCAGATCCTTCTCTTCAAGCGACCGTACGATTGTCGGGCTTATTGATGACGACTTTTATCTGCAGAAATGTTATATCGGCGGAGTGAAGATTTTTGGAATGTATGAAAACATTCCAGACGTGATAAAGGCTCTTAAAGTGGATATGCTCGTAGTTGCCTGCATCATAAGCGACGAAAAAACAGAAGAACTTAAAGAAATGTTAAAACCGTTGAATGTGTCTATGTCGCTATTCACATTTAATGAAATTGATATTTTAAAAAACGAAAACAAAAAAGGTTAGGAAAATAAAATGGCTAATTTTTCAAAAGAAGACGTGATGAAATTTCACGAAGGCGGTAAGGTTGGCGTTCGTCAAACGCGTCCTCTCAAGACTCAAGAAGATTTGTGTCTTGCATATACCCCAGGTGTTGCATTGGCTGTAAAAGAAATAGCCGCACGCCCGGAATCTGTTTATGAATGTACATCAAAGAAAAATTTGGTGGCGGTCGTTTCCGACGGTACGGCCATTCTCGGTCTTGGCGATTTGGGTGCGGCAGCATCAATTCCCGTAATGGAAGGCAAGGCCGTCCTCTTCAAAGCATTTGCCGATGTTGACGCGTGGCCTGTCCCATTGGGTAACTGCAGAGTCGACGGAAAGGATACAGGAAAGACGGATCCCAAGCGCGTTATCGATGCGGTACGTGCGCTCGCTCCGATGTATGGCGGCGTGAATCTTGAAGATATCGCATCTCCCGCCTGCTTTGAAATTGAAGATACTCTCGACGCCGAACTCGATATTCCCGTCTTTCACGACGACCAATGGGGAACGGCCGTTATTTCCGTTTCAGGCGTGATGAACTACGCCCTTTTGGCCGGCAAGAAATTGGAGGATTTGAAAGTTGTAATGAACGGCGCAGGCGCGGCAGGCATCCGCATTTGCGAAATGTGCAAGGCTGCAGGCGTAAAGGATGTTACGATTTGCGATACGAAGGGTATAATCCGCGAAGACCGCACGGATCTTAACGAGTACAAGCGCCGCCATGCGGTGAAGACGGACAAGAAGACTCTCAAGGAAGCTCTTGTCGGCGCGGATGTGTTTATCGGCGTTTCGGCTGCTAATGTTCTTACGGGCGAAGATGTAAAGACGATGGGTTCATTCCCTGCAATTTTTGCTATGGCAAATCCAGATCCTGAAATCGATCCTGCCGTTGTAAAAGAAGCCCTTTCAGACCGTCAATACGTGATGGTTACGGGTCGCAGCGATTATCCTAACCAGATAAACAACGTGCTCGGCTTCCCATATCTTTTCCGCGGCGCTCTTGATGTCCGCGCGAAAACGATTAACAAGGAAATGAAGGTTGCGGCGGCCAATGCGCTTGCAGCACTTGCCCGTGAACCGGTTACGCCGGAAGTTGCAGCGCTTTATCCGAATGAAAAGCTTGAATTTGGAACGGGATACATTATTCCAAAGCCGTTCGACCGCCGCCTTTTCGTGGAGGTTTCGTATGCCGTCGCAGAAGCGGCGGTAAAGAGCGGCGTTGCTCCTGAAACCGATCTTGCCGCTTACCGCCGTGAACTTGAAGAGCGCAATAAAAACCGCGATTGATAAATTTAGGAGAATAGAAAATGACACTTGAAGAACTTGAAATAGAACGCCAGAAATCGCTTGCTGAAATCAATGGTGTTTCTTCTGCGGAAGACGTAGAAAAAATGCGCGTGAAATACACGGGGCGCAACGGGCTTATTCCTGCTCTCATTAAGGCGATGAAGGATGTCCCGAAGGAAGAGCGTCCTGCATTCGGTAAGGCCGTTCAGGCATGGAAGGCGGAAGTTGAAAGCGTTCTTTCCTCAAAGGGATCTTCCTCTCGCGTTGAAAAGGTGAATGAATTGATTGATGCGACTTTGCCAGGGCAGTGGAACACTCCGGGCGTAGAGCATCCGCTTTCGCGCGTGATTGCCGAGTCTGCGAGGATTTTCTCTCGTCTCGGGTTTACCGTTGCCGACGGTCCTGATATTGAAAATCCGTTCAATAACTTTACGGCATTGAATACTCCGCCTCATCACCCTTCGCAAGATCGCAGAGATACTTTCTGGCTCGCGGCGGATGCACTTCTCCGCACCCAGACATCTCCAGTGCAAATTCGCACAATGCTTGAAAACAAGCCGCCAGTGAGAGTGATTTGCCCAGGGCGCACGTATCGCCGTGACACGACGGACGCTACGCACTCCGCGAACTTCCATCAGATTGAAGGCTTGTATGTGGATGTGAAGCCAGTTTCTCTCGCCGATTTGAAAAGCGTGTTGGCTTATTTCGCAAAAGAAATTCTCGGCTCTGAAGCGGGTGTGAGATTCCGTCCTCACTTCTTCCCATTCACAGAGCCGTCTGTAGAAGTGGACTTCGCCTGTCACGTGTGCAAGGGGAAAGGGTGTAATGTCTGCAAGCAATCCGGGTGGATTGAAATTGCAGGTGCGGGCATGGTAGACCCTCGCGTATTTAAGCACGTGGGATGGAATCCGGATGAGGTCAGCGGCTATGCTTTTGGCTTCGGCGTTGAACGTATCGCTATGATTAAATACGGCATTCCCGATATCCGCTGGCTTTATGAAAATGACATCCGTTTTTTGAACCAACTTGGTTAAGTGGTAAGGAGATATTTGTATGTTAACTTGGATGCCGGAACTTTATAACCGTTCCCTTATGAGGATGACTTCGTTTACGGACGAAGAAATGCTTAATCTCATAGATCTCGCCGCGCAGCTGAAGGCACGGCGCACAGCGGGGATTCGCGGGGATCTTCTTCACCGTAAAAACATCGCTCTCATTTTTGAAAAGTCTTCCACGCGTACGCGCAACTCCTCATGCATTGCGGTGCGTGACGAAGGAGGAAACGCCGAATACCTGACGCGTCCAGATATCCATTTTGGAAAGAAGGAATCTGTAAAAGATACGGCTCGCGTGCTTGGGAGAATTTATGACGGAATCCTCTTCCGCGGCTTTGATCAGTCAACAGTGGAAGATCTTGCAAAGTATTCTGGAGTCCCTGTATGGAATGGTCTTACAGACGATTATCATCCAACGCAGATTCTTGCAGACTTGTTGACGGTAAAGGAGAATTTTGGTTCGCTTGAAAATTGCACAATGGCATACGTGGGAGACGGCCGCAACAATGTTGCAAATTCTCTTATGATGGGATGTGCAAAAGCCGGCATGCGTTACGTGTGTTGCGCTCCAAAAGAATTGTGGCCGGATGAAAAAGTTTTGGCGGAAGCGGAAGAAGTCGCAAAGCGCAACGGTGTCGATATTCGCGTATTCGACGATCCCGTGAAAGGCGTTCACGGAGCAAACGTTCTTTATACGGATGTTTGGGTGTCAATGGGCGAAGAGGCAAAAACGCAAGAGCGCATCAAGTTGTTGCGTCCTTATCAAATCAATATGGATTTGATGCGTGCAACGGGTAATATGGACGGAAGATTGATGTTCCTTCATTGCTTGCCTGCATTCCATGACTTCGAAACGGAAGTGACAAAGGAGAGCGGAGCACTTGAAGTGACAGATGAAGTTTTTGAATCGAAGTATTCAAAGGTTTTTGATGAATCGGAAAACCGTATGCATACAATCAAGGCTTTATTTGTTTCGGCATTATGCAATAACGCCGCTTTGTAATGACGTTGGACATATATGTCCTTAAAAGCCCTCGATTCTATATGTGAATCGGGGGCTTTTTATGCATGAAAAAAAGCCACGAAAACTTTTTTTAAATTTTTTTTCATTTCCCTCTTGCACGGCGAAAAAAAATGTGGTAGAATATTCCCTCGTTGCGCCTCATTGGGGCCAACGTTGATCTTTGACTTGAGAATGATGCAATTATGTAACGACCCTCTATTAGGTGA
>JAGCMU010000081.1 GCA_017646325.1 Kiritimatiellia bacterium | reverse complement strand
GGGCAATTATCCAGGTAAGGCTCGCACTCCAGAAGAATTGATGGCAGATATCGATAAGGCTCTTTCTCTTATCCCAGGCAAGCATCGTATCAATCTTCATGCAAGCTATGCGATTTTCAAAGATGGCGAAAAAGTCGATCGCAACAAACTTAAACCTGAACATTTCAAACCGTGGGTTGATTTCGCAAAGAAGCGCGGTCTTGGAATTGATTTTAATCCCACGTTCTTCTCTCATCCGCTTGCAGAAGGGTTGACGTTGGCAAGTGAAGACAGCCGCGTACGCAAGTTTTGGATTGAACATGGTATCTGCTGCTTAAAGATTGCCGAATACTTTGGCAAGGAACTTAAAACGCCTTGTACAATAAATTTCTGGGCGCCAGACGGTCTTAAGGATGAGCCATCGGACCGTTTCGGGCCGCGTAAGCGTTTAAAGGATTCTCTCGATAAGATTTTTAAAACGAAGTACAACAAGAAGTTTGTCGTACCTACTGTTGAATCAAAGCTTTTCGGCATCGGAGCAGAATCGTATACTGTCGGATCGCATGAATTCTACATGAATTACGCTCTTTCCAACAAGATGCTCTGCCTCCTTGATATGGGGCATTTCCATCTTTCAGAATCAATTGCCGACAAGATTTCGGCGATGTTGCTTTTCTCTGAAAAAGTCGCATTCCACGTTTCCCGTCCAGTTCGCTGGGATTCAGACCACGTAATCCGTTTTGACGATGCCGTTCGCGCATGCGCGCATGAGATTGTTCGCAACGGCGTTAAGAAATTTATAATCGCTCTTGATTATTTTGACGCATCCATCAACCGTATCGCAGCTTGGGTTCTTGGTATGCGCAATATGCAAAAGGCTCTTCTTGAAGCACTCTTAGAGCCTTCGAAAATGCTTAAAGCGTTTCAGGATGCTCGTCAGTATACGGAACAACTCGTTCTTCAGGAAGAACTTAAAACGTATCCGATGGCAGCCGTTTGGGAAGAATTCTGCAATAGAGCGAAACTCCCATCTGATGAAGGTTGGATGGCGGATGTTCTCGATTACGAGAAAAATGTTTTGTCACAACGCGTTTAAGGAAGTAAAATGAAAATTCTCGATATGCCTTGTGTAAAAGGCTTTATACAGCTTGCTCAGGACGGAGTCGACAAAGGTTGGCACGAAATGAACGGCGGCAATCTTTCCTATCGTTTGACGGGAATGGAAAAGGCCAACGTGAAAAAAGAAGTGAAAAAGCCTCAAAAGGAATGGATTGATATTTGCGAATCCGTTCCAAAGTTGGCGGGCGAGTTTTTCATCGTTACGCGCACAACCGGGTATATGCGTAATGTAATGCGTACGCCGGAGAGCGCGTTTGGAATAGTCGAAATCGATTCAACAGGCACGAAATTCCGCATTTGGTGGGGGCTTGTCGATGGTGGCCGTCCAACGAGTGAATTTCCAAGCCATTTGAAAAACCACGAGGTGAAGTTTTTGCAGGATCCTAACAACCGCGTCATTTATCACGCGCATCCTGTAAATCTTATTGCAATGACTTTTATCGTGCCTTTAAAAGCAAAGGATTTTACGCTTGCTCTTTGGCAGATTATGACTGAATGCCCTGTGATATTTCCAAAGGGTATTGGAGTCGTTCCATGGATGGTTCCGGGCAAGGGTGAAATTGCCTCGGCTACATCAAAGCTGATGGAAGAGTACGATATCGTTGTGTGGGCTCATCACGGTCTATTCTGCGCGGGGACGACTTTCGACCGTGCATTTGGCTTGATGGACACCGTTGAGAAATCGGCCGATATTTTCATGAAGGTTGCAGCAACTCAAAAGAAGCGTCTTTCGACAATCACCAAAAAGGACATTGCGAAAATCGCTAAAGAGTTCAACCTTGTAAATCTTCGCAAACAATTTCTTCGTTGATTTAAAATGGTAACTCCAAAACAAATAGTCGAACTTTATAGCGCAAGGTCTTTAACGTGCGCTACTGCGGAAAGCTGCACCGGAGGCGGGATAGGTGCTTTAATTACATCTGTTTCGGGGGCCAGTGAAGTTTTCAAAGGCGGTATCATCAGTTATGCGAATGAAGTAAAACGCGAAGTGCTTGGAGTTTCTCAAGAAATCCTTGATGCTTTTGGAGCTGTCAGCAGTGAATGCGCAAAGGCGATGGCTGTTGGCGCGAGAAAAGTTATTGGAGTTGATGTAGCTGTCGCGGTTACGGGAATTGCAGGGCCTGGCGGCGGTACGAAAGAAAAACCTGTAGGGCTTGTCTATTTTGGAGTATCTTCATCAAAAGGCGAGAAAACAGCGCGGAAGGTGTTTTCAGGTACACGCGAAGAAATTCGCATAGCGACACAGGAATACGCTCTTGCTCTCTTGGCAGAGGCTGCGATATAGAAAGAAAAGATGGTTTTATGACAGACGAAAAAACAAAAGAAATGTATCTTCGGAAAATTCTCAATGCGAAGATTTATGATGTCGCAGTTGAAACGCCGATAGAAAAAGCATCGGCTCTTTCGCAAAAACTTGGAAATACGTTTTTGCTTAAATGCGAAGATCTCCAGCACGTTCATTCCTTTAAAATCCGCGGCGCGTACAACAAGATGAAAAATCTTTCGAAGGAGGAGCTTTCAAGAGGCGTGTTGGCGGCATCTGCAGGAAACCACGCGCAAGGCGTTGCGATGAGCGCGTTGCGTCTTGGTACGAAGGCGACTATTGTAATGCCTGTTACGACTCCTGAAATAAAAATCTCTTCTGTGCGGGCGCTCGGCGCAAATATCGTTCTTTTCGGTGATTCCTATTCCGATTGCGTGGAAGAGGCCATGCGTCTTGTGAAGGAAAAGGGGTTTACTTACATTCCGCCTTATGACGACCCTGATGTAATTGCAGGTCAAGGTACTGTCGCGATGGAGATTATCCGTCAGCATTCAGGAAAAATCGATGCCGTATTCGTTCCTGTCGGCGGCGGCGGTTTTGCGGCAGGCGTCGCTGTTTTCATCAAGACCGTTTGCCCGGACATCAAGGTGATTGGCGTAGAACCGGCAGACTCTGATTGTATGGCTCGTTCTATCGAAGCGGGTAAGCGAATTGAAATGGAAAGAGTAGGGCTTTTTGCCGATGGTGTAGCCGTTAAAAAGCCTGGCAAAATAACGTTCGAACTTTGCAAAAAATATTTAGACGGCATTGTGCGTGTAAGGACGAGAGAGATTTGTTCTGCGATTAAAGATATTTTCGATTCGACCCGTTCTGTCTGTGAGCCGGCAGGAGCTCTCGGTCTTGCGGGTGCAAAGAAGTACGCCGCCGAAAACAAGTCTAAGAACGAAACGTACGTTTCCATAGTTTCAGGCGCCAATATGAATTTCGACCGTATCCGCTTCGTTTCCGAGGAAACGGAAATCGGTGAAAAGCGCGAGGCTATTTTAGTTTGCAAAATACCTGAAAAGAAGGGTTCCTTCAAGACGTTTTTGAGCAAAATCGGCAAAAGAAACATTACGGAATTCAATTACCGTTATGCAGATTCAAAAAGCGCGTACGTTTTTGTCGGAGTTTCCGTGAAGAGTGTTGATGAAATCGCAAAACTCGTAAAGTTATTGACTTCTTCCGGAATCGATACGTTTGATTTGACTGATGATTCGTTTGCGAAATACCATATTCGTCATATGGTTGGCGGACATTCTGTCGGTATAGACAATGAAGTCGTATACACGTTTGAATTTCCGGAACGCCCAGGTGCGTTGATGGACTTTTTGAATGCGTTTTCGGGGCGTTGGAATATTACGCTTTTCCATTATCGTAATCATGGCGCAAACCATGGTCGCGTTCTGGTCGGGTTTGACGTACCTGAAAAAGAGACGAAGGATTTTTCGAAAGCGATCAAGGAATTCGGATATAAAGCAACGGATGTATCCGATAATCCCGCTTATAGATTTTTCCTTTGCGACAGGAATTCCTGATGAGTTTGCGAAGGAAAGACGCGTGCTTAAGGAAATTGTGGAGTAGAAATGAAAAAGAAGTACAATACACGGTATAAGAAAGAATTTTTCGACAAGGAATATTCTGCCAAGGAAGCGTATGGCCGGTTATGGCAATATGCGCGAAAATATCGTTTTAGAATTGTATTGGGGATGATTTGCGGAATTCTTACGGCAGGAACTATGGTTCCGTTTTTCCAAGTGATTCAGCCTGCGCTCGATCAAGTTACCGATCAAAAGATTGAAATGACAACGTCTCTTGCTGAAGAGACGGCGGAATCGGTTGCGAATAAAGAGCCTGCAAAACAAAAGAAAAAACTGAATGCTTTCGAGAAAAAAATCCAAAAGGCCTCCCGTATGCCAGGGTGGTTCAAGCAGGTTGAAGCGCTTGCGAAAAAATGTGGGATCGAGTTGCAGACGGAAAAAGGGGAAATGAAAGGGGCTCTTCTATTTGTAATCCTTGTCATAGTTCCTGCTGTCGCTTTGATCCGAATGGGATTGCTCTTTTTAAACCATTACTGTTTGACATGGACGGGAAGCCATGTCGTCGCCGATTTACGTTGTGATATTTTCAAGCACGTAAACAAGCAGTCGATGCAATTTTTTGGACGAATCGATGTTGGTCAATTGATGAGCCGTTGTACGGGAGATCCCGGGCAGGTTCAAATTATAATTCAGCAGATTCTTGCAGAGCTTGCAATCGCGCCTTTTGAAATTCTTATTTCTATCGGATATATAATCTGGTTTGCGATTGCAAATGAAATGATTCCGACGCTTTGTCTTATTGTTATCGGTTTTCCCGTCTTTATGGTTCCCGTAATTACAATAAGCCGAAAGGTGCGTAAGTGGTCGAAGCGGTCTTTGGAAAACAGCTCTGTAGTGACTTCAAAGATTCACGAAATCCTGACTTGCGTGAGAGTCGTGAAGGCATACAACACGGAAGAATACGAACAGGAAAAATATGTAGAGAACAATAAGAGCCTTTTGAAAACAACTCTTCGTGCCGTACGCTTGGCGTTGCTTGTGGGGCCCGCGGTGGAAACGGTTGGCATTATTCTTATTTGCGGTTTCATTGCGTGGTGTTTTCTGGCAAATGTAATGCTTTCAAATGTCGTGCCTATGTTAGCTCCGTTGCTCCTCATTTACAAGCCGTTGAAGCAGCTTGCAAAACTGCAATCTCAAGTTGAACAAGGCCGTGCGGCGTTGGGCCGTATCCTTTCGATTCTCGATGTGGATATGGTTATGCCTGAAAAGGAAAACGCGATTGAAAAGAAAACATTTGAAAGCTCAATCAAGTTTGACAATGTTTCTTTCCGTTATGATACTGCCGAACGCGACGCCGTAAGCGGAGCTGATTTTGAAATCAAACGCGGTTCCTTCGTAGCTGTCGTCGGGTCTACGGGATCGGGAAAATCTACAATGTCGGGATTGCTTTCAAGATTTTACGACCCGTATAAAGGTTCCGTAACGATGGACGGCGTAGATTTGCGCGATATCAAAAATGAATCTTTGCGTAATTTGATTGGAAGCGTTATGCAAGAAACCATCCTCTTTAACGATACTGTTGAAGAGAATATCCGTTATGGAAATCAAAATGCTACGCACGAAGAAGTGGTACAAGCGGCAAAACTTGCAAACGCCCATGAGTTTATCATGTCGCAGCCTGGTGGCTATCAACGAACTGTTGGCGAGAAGGGGTTTGCTCTTTCGGGTGGTGAGCGTCAGCGAATCGCCATTGCCCGCGCGATATTGAAGAATCCTCCGATTTTGATTCTTGATGAAGCGACGAGCGCTCTTGATACCGTTACGGAAAGATTGGTACAATCGGCAATTGATAATTTGATGTCGAATCGTACTACCTTTGCAATTGCGCACAGGCTTTCCACCGTTCGCAATGCCGATATGATTCTTGTGATGGACGGCGGCAAGATTGTGGAACACGGCACTCATGATGAATTGTATGCAATGAACGGTGTTTATCGCAAACTTTGCGAAATGCAGCATACGGAGGAATGATGCGGACGAAAAAATTATCTTCTATCATCAAGAAGATTACAGAATTGTCAATTTGGGAAAATATGCCCAATGGCGATTTCGTTTGGGGGCTCGTTCCTCAAATGGCTGAAGATCCTTATGTGTGCGTGTTTGTAAAGAATCCCGAACCGCTTTTAAAAGGCCGCTTGATGTTCTTTCCGAAATTTGAAGAGTTTCGCGATTACATAATGGTTAGACGTTTTCAAGATTATGGCGTTATCATGAGCCTTATGGAATTGAACCATTACGGCGTATCGATTCCCAAGGATAATAAATTGCCGGCGGAGGCCTTTTTATGCGAGAGCGGCTATCGTCCGTTGATTATGACTGATGAAAATGCCGGGATTTTTTCTTCACTCTTGTATCAGGCGTATGGAGTATTGCTCCGTTACGAGGAAGATAAAGACATTTTCAAAAAGTATATGAACGAAAATACTCTCTTTGCCCGTAAAGAGATTTCTGATGTCAATTGGGTTGATGGTCCTTTGAAAATTCCCAATTTGAAACCGTATGAAGAGAAAATTTCTTTGAAAAAAGATGAGTGTGACAAGGCAAAAAAACTTCCTATTATTCCGGACGAAGCGTGGGAAGTCGATTTTGCTCTTTTCCCAAATTTTCAGACTAACGACCAAAAGCCTCGTTTGTTGTATGTGCTGGCCGTAATCAATGCGAGCACGAAAGAGATTATGTCTTCCGTTAAAATGTCTGTAGACGGCAAAGAAAATGCACTTGTGAGAATGTGGGGCGCTCATGCAGCGCGGCTTTTAGCCGCAATTATAAAGGCGGGAAGGGTGCCTGGCGAGATAAGGGTTCAGTCGCCTCGAATGATGCGCTTTTTGCGTCCTCTTGGAATGCAATTGCCGTTTAAAATAGTTCAAGAAAATAAATTGCCTGCAATCATCGATTATTTCAATAACGTGATTGCAAAAGGGGGCTGAGGTTTTATGTATACAGATGTGTCGTTATGGCTTGCAATAATTTTTGTTTTGGCCGGGCTTTATACGCTTGCAAAAAGCGCTGATGTTTTCGTGGAAGGCTCTGCCGCTCTTGCCGAGAGGTTTTGCGTGCCGCCTTTTATTATCGGGATGGTGATTATCGGATTCGGCACGTCGCTTCCGGAAGCTTGTGTCTCTGCTCTTTCGGCGTTTAGCGGACATTCTGCTCTTTCTTTCGGCAATGCGTTTGGTTCATGTATTTTTAATATTTTGGCTATATTGGGTGTCGTCGCTTTTATTGTGCCGATTGTCATCTCAAAAAACGTGATGCGTTTTGGCGTTCCGATGTTATTGGCAATCACGGTTCTTGAGTTTTTGCTCGTAAAACTCGGAGGAGGATTTTCGCGTATTGACGGTATAATTTCCTTGATTGCTTTTGGATTGCTTTTGCCTCTTTACTGTATAAAAGAAAAGGCGGATCAGAAATCGTGTCCAATAACGCCAGAAGAATCAAAAATGAAAAATGCGAGCATGGTGAAATTGTGTTCAATGACGGTCGCAGGCCTCGTTTTGCTCGTTGCCTCATCGCATTTTTTAGTGTGGGGATGTGTAGATATAGCGAAATCTCTCCATGTTTCCGAATTGATGATCGGCTTAACTGTTGTAGCGGTAGGTACGAGTCTTCCGGAATTGGCATCGGCTATAGCCGCTGCGCGCAAGAAAGAACATGAACTTGTCGTCGGAAATATTATTGGATCAAATCTATTTAACACTTTGGCGGTTGTTGGGCTTGCAGGGACGATTTCGCCGTTTAAAGACTTGAGTAAATTTGCATTGTATCGTGATTTACCTGTGTCCTTTTTAAGTGTTATCGTACTTGCAATTTGCGGATATAATTGGTGTAATAGAAAAGAAGATGGTAAAATCGGCATAAAGGGCGGCATCTTTATGATTCTTCTTTTCGTAATGTATGTCGCAGTTATGTTTTGTCAAGAAATTCATACGTAATGGCGGGAGAAACGATAAAGACGAAGGGTGTTGTTCTTTCGATACACCCATGGTCGCGAACGAGCCACGTTGTTACGTGGCTTACTTTTGATTGTGGCGTTGTTACTACAATCGTAAAAGGGGCGCTTCGTCCCAAGTCGGCATTTTTAGGACAGTACGATTTATTTTACACGTGCGAGCTTATTTATTATGCGAGAAGTAAAAGTTCTGTCCATGCGATTAGAGAAGTTTCGCCGCTTGAAATGCGTGAGTTTCTGCGCGAGAATTGGAGAGCAAACTTGCTGGCAGGATATGCAGGTGACATGATTCGTGATTTAGTTCCGTCAGGAGATGAATCTAAAAAATGGTATGCGTTTTTCGTAAGTTTCCTTGATTCTCTAAGGGCTGTAGAATCTTTCCCCTTGGCAATGGTTCAATTAGAGAAAAAGATATTGTCGCTTGCAGGATTGGAACCAGATTTTTCCGATATGGATATGTCGGCTCCCTGGTCGTCATTTTCAATAGAATGCGGCAAATGCTGCGAGCGCGGAAGAGTTATGCGCATAACCCCGGAAATGGTAATGGGAATGTCTTCTCCGACGAAAGCTTCTAAAGATACGCTTTTTTCCTTAATCAGGTTTATGGGAGTTTTTATTTCATTCCATCTTGATAGACCTCCAGATATCAGAAGAAGTGTTGTCCAGTTGATTCTTTCTTAATTTTTAAAAATGTCGGGGGGGGGTATTTATTTTTAGTTAAGAAAAAATAATCATTGCTTCATAAATTTTTTTGTGATATTATTTTCTTAAATTCATAATATTTGCAATCTATTGAAAGGAAAACGTATGAGCAATCTTAAAAATATAGCAGTTGTCACTTTAAGTATTTGGGGATTTTCTTCTTTTGCAGCGAATATCGCTTGGAATTATGAATCGGAAAATGGATTGAGTGCTGAAAATCCTGCTTTGTGGTCGGATGCGGCAAACTGGGTTGGCGAAACTGTTCCCGGAGCACAAGATACGGCATTG
>JAGCMU010000080.1 GCA_017646325.1 Kiritimatiellia bacterium | reverse complement strand
GCGTGAAGGGGATTTTACCAGTTGCGAGGCACTTCTTGAAAAAGCAAGTTATGGCGGTTGTCATATTCATGCCGATGTCGTCGAAGAATTCTTCGGCTTCGGACTTGAGGGCATCGTCCATGCGGATTGTAAGTGAAGTTGTCATTGCAAAAAACCTTTCTTTTGTTAAAACCAAGTGCATTGTATCAAAAAACGAGTGCAAATGCAATGCAATATGAGGGTGGAGGAGTTATGAGGGAACCACGGAATACACAGAATACACGGAAAAATGATGAAGTTGTGATTGGTGATTTTAACGCAGAGGCGCAGCGACGCCTAAGCGAGAGACATTTGAACGATTCGGGCGAGAAGGAGTTAGGTGCAAAATCTGAAGTAATTTGCCATCCATAAGGGCGGTAATTTTGGTATAATATTATTTATGTCAGAATTCGTCCACTTACATCAACATACCACATATTCGCTCTTGGATGGGCAATGTCAACTCGTGCCGCTTGTGAAGCGTGCGCGCGAGTTTAAAATGACGTCGCTTGCTGTAACGGACCATGGAAATCTCTTTGCGTTAAAGGCGTTTCACGATGAATGTAGGTCGACTCATGATAAATATGGCGGTTTGCCGCCGATAAAACCGATTTTGGGTTGTGAAGCATATGTCACAAATACAGGTGATTACACCTCAAGAAACAGTAAAGAAATACGTTATCACCTTTGTCTTCATGCCATAAACAAAAAAGGGTATTACAATTTAGTACGGTTGATGTCCGAGGCGTATGTCAACGGATTTTACTACCATCCCCGTATTGACCATTCGCTTCTTGAAAAGTATTCTGAAGGCTTGCATTGTTCCAGCGCTTGCTTGGCAGGTGAAATCGCTCGTGCCATCAATGCGGGCCGTATGGATGAGGCAGAGCGTGTCGCGCGTTGGCACAAGGATCTTTTCGGCGAGCGTTTTTCTCTTGAAGTTATGGAACACCGCAGCCGTATTCATCCCGAAATGAATAACGATGTTTATCGGCGTCAAGTGGAAGTGACGCGCGGTGTCATTGAATTGGGGAAAAAGCTTGATATCAGAATCATTGCGACGAATGACGTTCACTTCATCAATGAAGATGATAATGATTCGCATGACGTTCTTCTTTGTCTTTCAACCGGTAAAAAACTCTCCGACCCCAATCGCATGATGTATACGGGCGAGGAATGGTTCAAGCCTGCAGAAGAAATGGCAAAAATTTTCCCCGACCATCCGGAATTTTTACGCAACACGTTGGAAGTCGCGGAAATGGTGGAGGAGTACAATTTAAACTCGCCGCCGATTATGCCGAAATTCCCAATCCCGATCGAGTTCGGAACGGATGAATCGTATCGTGAAAAATTTTCCGAAGATGAATTAGAAAAAGAATTTAAAGACGGCGCTTATAAACGACTTGGTGGATTTGACAAGGTAATCAGGATTAAATTTGAGGCCGATTACCTTAAAAGTATTACGTATGAAGGCGCTAAAAAGCGTTGGGGTGATCCGCTTCCCGAAAATGTCGTGACGCGAATCGATTTTGAATTGGATACCATTAAGACGATGGGTTTTCCAGGATACTTTCTCATCGTCCACGATTACATCAATGCCGCACGCACTAAACTTGGCGTTTGGGTGGGCCCGGGGCGTGGATCTGCCGCCGGTTCTGCCGTAGCGTACGCTCTTGGCATTACGAATATCGATCCGCTGAAATTCAACCTCCTTTTCGAACGCTTCCTCAACCCCGACCGTATTTCAATGCCTGATATCGACGTGGACTTTGACGATGCGGGGCGTGGTAAGGTTCTTGATTATGTCGTTGAAAGATATGGCAAAGATCGTGTCGCGCATATCGTTACGTTTGGTCAGATGGCTCCCAAAAGCGCGATTAAAGACGTTGGTCGCGTGATGGAATATCCTCTTGGCGAGACGTCAAAACTTGCTTCCCTCGTGCCGGAAGGCAAAAATTCCTTTGCAAAGGCGTTGAAAGAATCGGAAGATTTGCGCAAAGCGTGTGAAGATGAATCAAACCCCGTCGTTTATCAACTCCTTGACCGTGCGCGCCGCCTTGACGGATGTGTGCGTCAACCGGGCGTTCACGCGTGCGGCGTGTTGATTTCGCGCGATCCTTTGATTGAGACGATTCCTATCATGCCAACGGATGGAGAACAGCTTTTAAGAACTCAATATGACGGCCATTTCGTAGAACCCGTGGGGCTTCTTAAAATGGACTTTTTGGGCCTTAAAACGCTGACCGTCGAAAAAGAATGCGTAGAACTTTTGAAGGAATGCCGTGGGATAGATTTGAATCCCGATGATATTCCCGTAGACGACAAACTTACTTACGAATTGTTTGGACGCGGCGAAACGACAGGCCTTTTCCAGTTTGAATCCGACGGAATGAAAAACAATTTGCGTCTGTTGCAGCCTGACCGCCTTGAAGATCTCGTTGCAATGAATGCGTTGTATCGTCCAGGGCCAATGGCATACATCCCCACGTTCATCGCGCGTAAGCACGGGCGCGAAACGATTGAATACGATCATCCTTTGATGGAAGAGTGTCTCAAGGACACTTACGGCGTTACCGTTTATCAGGAACAGGTGATGTTACTGTCGCGTCTTTTGGGTAAATTTACACGCGGCGAATCAGATACTTTGCGAAAGGCGATGGGTAAGAAGAATCTTGCCTTGATGGAAGAGCTTTACTCGAAGTTCAAAGAAGGATGTTTGAGCAATCCTGAGTTTATGGCGGCTCCATGCGCTTCAACAAAAGAAAAGGCTGTTCAACTCATCGATAAAATTTGGGGCGACTGGAAGGCGTTTGCCGAATACGCATTCAATAAATCGCACGCCGTATGTTACGCATGGATTGCATATCAAACCGGTTACATGAAAGCGCACTATCCTGCGGAATTTATGTGCGCGCAAATCAGTTCTGAAATCGGCAACTTTGATAAGCTCCCCGGGTTCGTTGCGGAGGCTGAAGCAATCGGCCTTGAAGTATTGCCTCCAGATGTAAACGCGTCCAATTCGAGATTCACCCCCGACTACAACGGAAAGGCTATCCGTTATGGTCTTGCAGGAATTAAAGGTGTCGGTGAATATGCGGCGATTGCAATAGTTCAAAACCGCAAAGAAAAGGGGCCTT
Organism: Kiritimatiellia bacterium; assembly: GCA_017646325.1. Classification (GTDB taxonomy): domain Bacteria; phylum Verrucomicrobiota; class Kiritimatiellia; order RFP12; family UBA1067; genus RGIG9934. The sequence goes on along the minus strand of JAGCMU010000080.1, from coordinate 6,427 downwards.
ATAAAGGCTTTATGGATTTTTGCATGCGTCTTGCGCCACAACACGTCAATAAGCGCGTGTTAGAAAACCTCATCAAATCAGGCGCAATGGATTGTTTTAAAGAACATCATCGCGCGAAACTTTTTGAAAATATCGAAGACGCGCTCAGGCTTGCGGCGTCTCGAGCAAAGGACGTTTCTGAAAACCAGATGGATATGTTCAGCCTTTTGGGTGCTGATGATGACGCAAGCGACAAAGACCTTATGGATGTTCCTCCGTGGCCCATGGCTCAATGTTTTAAAGACGAGAGAGAATTGACGGGTATTTATCTTACCGGGCATCCGCTTGGCGTTTTCAAAAAAATCCTTCCATCGCTTGCGACGATGACGATTGAAGATTTTGCAAAAGTTCCCACGCGCGCGGAACTTTACGATGAAGTGATTGCGGAATGTTCCGATCCTGAAATGGCCGATCGCATAGTTTCGGAAAGGACGGCTATTTCAGCGCGTATGGTGGGTATTTTGAAATCCGTGAGATTGATGATTCCAAAACCCGATCCGGCGAATCCAAAGAAGAGCTTGGATCATTGGGCGTTTTTAATGATTGACGATGGAACGGGAGAAACGGAAATCCCATGTTTTTCACGGACGTACGCCAAATACAAAGATGTTTTGGAAACTCTCATAGACAAACCCGTTCTCGTGTGCGGAGAGGTGTCTCATCGCCTTATGCGTGATAAAACAAAGCCTCGCAGCGAATGGGAGGAAGGCGATGTTCAAATCGTTCTCAATGAACTTTATTCTCTTGAAAAAGGAGCGGCCTCGTTTGCCCGTTCTCTTCATGTGACTGCCCATTATGAAGACAATAACCTGAACGAGAGAATAGCAGCATTGAAAAAACTTGTTGAATCGCATCTAGGAAGAGTCCCCGTCGTTCTTGAAATCAAATATGCAAATGGCATTTGCGTAAGTGTTGAATTGGACGAGAGTATGAAGATCGCATTGACGTCCGACTTTTTGTTTGAGTTGGACAAGGTTCAACGGGGTGAAACTTACAGTCTTAAAACAATCAAAGAAATTTATTTAGAAGCTCCCGAAAAAAAACCGTGGGAGAGAAAAGGATAAGATATGGCAGAAGAAATTGTGAAAGAGTCTGATACAAGCAGACATTTTTTGCGCCAATGGATTGACGAATCGATTGCGACGGGGAAAACAGGCGGGAAAGTCGTAACGCGTTTCCCTCCAGAACCGAACGGTTATATTCACATCGGTCACGCGAAAGCTATTTGTGTCGATTTCGGAATGGCTGAACTTTTTAACGGCGAATGTCATTTGCGCTTGGATGATACGAATCCTGCAAAAGAAACGGATGAATATGCGCAAAATATCAAAAACGATATCCGCTGGCTCGGTTTTCAATGGAGCGGCGAAGGCGACGGCGAGGAAGCAGGTTTCTTCAATGCATCCAACATGTTCGACAAGATGTATGAAATCGCCGAAAATTTGATTCGAAAAGGTCAGGCATATTGCTGCAATCTTACGCAAGATGAATGGAAAGAGTATCGCGGAACGCCAGATAAGCCAGGAAAGGATTCTCCTTCGCGCGACACTTCGCCCGAACGCAATTTGCAGATTTTTCACGAAATGCGCGACGGGAAATACGCAGTCGGCGTATGGTGCTTGAGAGCGAAGATTGATATGTCCTCTCCGAACATCCATTTCCGCGATCCCGTAATCTACCGCGTGCGTCACGTAAGCCATTATCATTTGGGTGACAAGTGGTGCGTTTATCCGATGTATGATTTCGCGCATCCGATTGAGGATGCTCTTGAAGGCGTGACAAACTCAATGTGTACGTTGGAATTTGAAGTCCATCGTCCTCTTTACGATTGGGTCGTCGACCGTCTTGAAGAAATGGATATGCTTCGTGAACGCAACGGCGTAAAGATTCGCCCGGAACAGCGCGAGTTTGCAAGATTGAATCTCACTTATACCGTGATGTCAAAGCGCAAACTTCTGCAGCTCGTTGAAGAAGGTCACGTGACGGGGTGGAACGATCCGCGCATGCCTACCGTTTGCGGAATGCGCCGCAGAGGTTTTACTCCAGGGGCAATCCGCGAATTTTGCGACCGTGTCGGAATTTCAAAGTATGAATCAGAATCGGATCCCGCGCTTCTTGAATGGTGTGTCCGCGAGGAACTCAACCGCACCGCTCTTCGCAGAATGGCGGTTATCGATCCCGTCAAGGTTGTCGTTGAAAACTTCCCTGAAGGAGAATCGAGAGTTGTCGTATCGCAAAATAATCCGCTCGATGAAAGCGCAGGAACACGCGAAATCGCGTTTTCGCGTGAAATCTGGATTGACCGTGCCGACTTTATGGAAGTCCCTGAAAAGAAATTCTTCCGAATGGCTCCAGGGCAGGAAGTCCGCTTGCGCGGCGCTTGCATCTTCAAATGCACGGGATTTGAAAAGAACGAAAAAGGCGAGGTCACTCTCATCCGCGGAACGTACGATGAAAACAGCTGGGGCGGCAATGCGCCAGACGGACGCAAAGTGAAAGGGACGATTCATTGGGTGGATGTCGCGACGGGCGTTGCAGTGAAGGTTCGCCTCTTCGATAAGCTTTTCACCGTTCCAAATCCGCTTGGCGACGAGGAAAAGGATTTTATCGAATTTTTGAATCCCGATTCTCTCAAAGAGGTCACGGCATACGTCGAACCTCTTCTTGCAGAAGCGAAACGAGGAGATAAATTCCAGTTTGAACGCACCGGATATTTTTGTGCGGACGAAATAGATTCTCTTCCAGGTAAGCCTGTTTTCAATAGGGTCGTGACACTCAAGGATTCTTACAAGCCAGCTTGATAAATGGAAAGATATTTAAAAATAATCAACGATACTTTGGAGGAAGCTCTCCTTTGTGTGACGAGGCCGGCCGTGCTCAACGACGCAATGAAACATGCGTTGCTTGCAGGCGGCAAGCGTATACGTCCTGTTATCGCCCTTGCCGCCGCTGAAGCCGTCGGCGGGGACGCCATTGACGCTAAATACGTTTCGTGCGCAATCGAGCTTCTGCACAACTATACTTTAGTGCACGATGATTTGCCGTCAATGGACAATGACACCTTGCGGCGCGGCAAACCAACTGTGTGGGCGAAGTATGGAGAAAGTACCGCTATTCTCGCAGGGGACGCTCTTCAGTCGCTTGCCTTTGCGATGATTGCCAAAACATCGGAGAAAAGGCCTGGTGATTTAGCAAAAATTTTAAATGTCTTTTCAGAAAAAGCATTAGGTGTAGTTTGCGGGCAGGTTGAAGACCTTTCGCGGAACGAACAATCCGACTACGATTTTATTTACGAACATAAGACAGCCGACTTGTTTGTTGCCGCCGCTCAAATGGGGGCGATTGCAGGAGGGGGAAGCGAAGAAGACGTAAATGCGATAGCGGAATTCGCGTTGAATCTCGGGCTTGCGTTCCAATATGAAGATGATTTGTTAGACGGGGATTCTCCATGGGGAAGAGAAGAAACTGTTCGCCGTGTGGATGAAACCACATCAAAGGCCTGCATCGCATTGAAGCGCATAAATGGAGATACGTCTTTTCTTTCGAGTCTTGCAAACAAATTAATCGGTAGAACTTTTTAAAGGAGATGTTATGTTAAGCGTAGAACAAAAGCAAATTGTTGCAAAATGGTTTCAAGAAGGTGTGTCGTTAAACGATATCCAGAAGCGTATCAAAGAAGAATTTGATTTGCATATCCGTTATTTTGATTTGCGTTTGCTTGTGTCCGATATGCCTGCGCCTGTGGAGGCGGAAGAAGAAAAGTCTGAAGCAGTAGGAGATAATGCGCCTTCATCAGAACTTGACCGTCAAGAAATTCCCGCCCCGGATGAAGAGCCGCCGCCATTAACTCCTGTTGACGGCGAAGCTAACGAAAACTCAATTCCGTTAGACGTTGAAGTCTCAATCGATAAAATTATAATTCCAGGAGCAATAGCTTCAGGTGACGTTACATTTAGCGATGGCGTGAAGGCCAAGTGGTATGTTGACCAAAGAGGCCAACTGGGCTTAGGCGGAGACGTTCCTCCAGGATATCGTCCGCCGACAACAGACGCTCCTATTTTCCAATCAAAGCTTATGGCATTGCTGCAATCAAAAGGAATGATGTAAGATGGCGTCATTGACAGAAAAATTAGCGAGATTTATTCAAGAGACTTCTTCGTCAATTCCCGAGGATGTTGAAAAAACTCTTGTAAAAGCAATGCGGAAGGAAGAAAAGAATTCGTCTGCAAGAATGGTTCTTGAAACGATTATTTCAAATATTCGCCTTGCTCGGGAAAAGGGTACGCCTCTTTGTCAAGATACGGGAACTCTCACGTTTTTCGTATCTGAATCGCTGCGTAAAAAAGTGACCGTTGAAAAACTCGGCGAAGCTGTGGCGATTGCAACGAAAAACGGATGGCTTAGAAGAAACACGATCGAAACGCTTTCCGGAAAATCAATTGACACGAACGTGTGCGCCGGCGCTCCTGTAGTTCATTATGTTGATGAGCCTTTTAAAAGAGTTCGCCTTATAATGAAGGGCGGCGGCAGTGAAAATATGAGTATGCAATTTTCTCTGCCTGATGTATCAATCAATGCCGGGCGTGATTTGGATGGCGTGTATCGTGCCGTGATGACTGCGATTGAACGGGCTCAAGGTTTTGGTTGCGCTCCAGGATATCTCGGGGTTGCAGTCGGCGGAGACAGGGCATGCGCGTTTGAAAAGGCGAAGGAACAGCTTTTGCGTCCAATCGATGACACGAATCCTGAAAAGGATTTGGAAAAACTTGAAAAGAAAATTTTGAAAGATGCAAATGCCCTTGGAATAGGCCCGATGGGGCTTGGCGGAAAGACGACGCTTCTTGGCGTTAAACTCGGCGTGTTGCCGCGTCTTCCAGCCTCTTACTTTGTGACGGTAGCATATATGTGCTGGGCGGCGCGCAGAAGGGAGTTGAAGTTTTGATTACGCAATTAACGTATCCCTTTGAGGAAAAGATCGTCCGTTCACTTCGTGCGGGTGATGCCGTGAAGGTGAGTGGGATTATTTGGACGGGGAGAGACCGTTTCCACAAACACTTTGCAGACGGCGGAAAATTGCCTGTTGATTTTAAAGATGGCGCTCTCTATCATTGCGGACCAGTCGTCGTTAAGCGTGACGGTGAATGGCATGCTGTAGCTTGCGGTCCGACGACATCCGTAAGAGAAAATCCTTATGAGCCAGATTTTATCGCAACGACAAATGTCCGTCTCATAATCGGCAAAGGTGGAATGGATGCGAATACGCTTGCCGCTTGCAAAAAGCATGGAGCCGTTTATTTGCAGGCGGTAGGTGGAGCTGCTGCAATCAGCGCCGCTGCCGTGAAGAGAATACGCAACGTGTATTTTCTTGAAGAGTTCGGCGCGGCAGAGGCGTGCTGGGAATTTGAAGTGGAAGATTTCCCTTGTGTCGTCGCAATGGATTCCCACGGTGTTTCCTTGTTCGATTCTGTCAAGGAGTCCTCCGAAAAGAAATACCGCGAGTTTATAAAAAAGTAAAATACCGTGTTGACAAGAAAAAAACATAGTGATAAAATGTTTTCACTTTGGCAAACAAGAATATGAACAAGTCTTTGCAATATCGATTTTACTTTACAAATTTCTTCGCTCGTTATTTTACGGGCGGAGCGGGTGTTTGTTGACCGATATTTCGCAAGATTGAATTAGCTTGTTTACAATAGAAGTTGCAGCCCCGCTCCAAATACGAGCGAGGCTGTTTTCGTTTTTAAAAAGTAAGGAAAATAAAAAATGATTATCATACTGAAAAAAGATGCTGACAAGATTCAGGTGGATTACCTCCTTGGATGGCTTAAAGAGCATAACATCACACCGCACATTTCTGTGGGTGCGCAGGAAACGCTTATCGGATGCGTGGGGGATGTCGCGCACATGGATATCGGTCTTGTCAAGGCTCTTAACGTAGTTGATAACGTCCAGCGAATTCAAGAACCGTACAAAGCCGCAAACAGAAAGTTCCATCCGGACGACACCGTCGTCGATTGCGGCGGACCAAAAATCGGCGGCGGAGAATTCCAGGTGATTGCGGGACCTTGCAGCGTTGAAAGCGAAGAGCAGGTTATTGAAATTGCGAAGGCGGTAAAGGCGGCAGGAGCTACACTTCTTCGCGGCGGAGCGTTCAAGCCCCGTACGTCCCCATATTCCTTCCAGGGGCTTGGGCAAACGGGTCTTGATTTTCTTCTTGCCGCAAAAAAGGAAACGGGCCTTCCTATCGTGACGGAATTGATGGCTATTGAAGATTTGCCGCTTTTCAATGATGTCGACGTCATTCAAATCGGTGCGCGGAATATGCAGAATTTCCGTCTTTTAAAAGAGGTTGGCTCGCAGACTAAAAAGCCGATTCTTCTTAAGCGCG
>JAGCMU010000079.1 GCA_017646325.1 Kiritimatiellia bacterium | reverse complement strand
GCAACACGAACAGCAACACAATCATTCCAGACCCAGAAAGGATTGACTCGTTTTTCAGGATCAAAGGAGGTTTCAATTGCCTCGGAAATAGGATATATGTATGATAAGCATAATGCAGATGGAGGCAGTACGGGCCGCGTGGAAGTTGTGAATGTTAATTGGTTTTATCATCCCAATAAAACATACTTGAGCGGCAAACTTAATCTTCCGCAAGTGCTTTATATTACAAATTCAGTTTGGAGCGGTGGATCTAAGATTTATGTCGGAAACAATTTTTCTGTCGGATCTTTGGAAATGTACGACAGTGTTGTAACGAATAATTTCAATGCAGGCGGAACCTATAGTGAAGGTTACGAGGGAACAACCGGAAGGGTTTTACAATATGGCGGATCAATGTATGTTCCTGAAGGGAATGCCGTTTATATCGGCGGTGCATTCGGTCGCTCACATGGATATTATGAAAAGCAAGGTGGCGAATTAGGTGTGAATGCCGATTTGTATCTTGGATACTATGGCTATGGTGCGATGTATTTATCTGGCGGCACATCAGAATTTAAAAAGATTACGCTGTCAGGTAAATACAATACTGACAAAGCTTCTTCAGGCTCGTCTGTTTTTTATTCTAATGGCGGCGAAAAAACTGAGATTACAGAGCTTGCTGTTTTTAAGGATGGATATGCTACGAACTGTTCGTCGATTATGGTACTCGAAGGTTTAGGGACGCAATTAAATGCGAGTACTTATAAGAACTATGCGATTTCTCCTTCGCTTACAATTCTTGCAGTAAACGATGGTGCCGAATTTATTGCCGGACCTTGCTCGCGATATTCAACGGAATACGATCAGTCACAATGGCATTACAGCATTGATGGTGGTACGCTCTCTTGCGACGGGTATGGTTCGTATTGGAAAGATGGCAAGCATCTTCCAAATTCTCTTACTGTTCATTCCGGCGGTATGACATTAAATACAATGGCTGAGGGTGGTACTTTCGTTTGGAAGATGCCTCTTTCCGCACCGACTGGCAAAATAATTTCATCTATTGCACTTCCTGAAGATGAAGCATTTCAAGCTGAAGACGGGCTTTATGTTGCGCCTCCTCGTGTAACGATTTCAGGCTCTGGAACGGGGGCGGCTGCAATTGCATTATACGATTGGAAAACGCGTCGCGTGACGGGTATTAAGGTTGTCGCTCCAGGAACAGGGTATGATGAAAATACGAAGGCTTACATACTCACAAAGTCAAATGGAACACAGAATCCGTTTGAATGTCCGATTACACTTGTTGATGCTCCGACAAGCGGTAATGGTTTTACAAAGATTGGCCCTGGTACATACTCGTTCGATGTCGCAAATACTTATCACGGTCCGACAACCGTCGCAGAAGGAACTCTTGTCGTCAATAATGCCGATGGTATTCCTTCAGGTTCTTCTCTTTGCGTGAAGTCTAACGCGACTTTAGATTTGAAGAGCCACAATATTTCTGTTCCTCAATTATCGGGTGAGGGTACGATAGTTGCAGGTGGATCTTTAAAGGTTACAGATTCGCTCACGCTTCCAGTAAAGACGGCAGGCAAAATTACCGTCAACGGCTCAATCACGTTGGGCGAAGGAACGGAAGTAATTCTTGATGGTGATGTCGAGACGCTCGATAGGTATAAAAGAACGGTTCTTCTTTCTGCAACTTCGCTTGCTATAGAAGGAGCTCTCGTTATTCCGACATTGCCGGAGCCGTGGCGCGTCAGTGTCGGCGCAAAGGGAATTTCCGTTCGTCGAATGGTTGGGACTATGGTTATTGTCAGATAAAAAAGGATTTTTTAAACGATGGAAAAGAAAATTTGTTATTCATTGTGCGCGGTATTTGTTTTCGGCACGATGAGTGTTTTTGCCGCGAAAACTCCATACGTTTTTAACGGGCCGACTGTAACGAACAGCGCTGGGCGTGATGGCTGGTGCGAAACACAAATGACAAATATTGTAGTGCAAGAAGGATCTGCACTCGATTTGAGCGGGCTTGTAGGAAATGGTGTGGCCGGGCAATACGGTTGGGCAAAACCATTTCCCGACGGCTCGCTCCGTTTTGAGAATCGTCCGAATGAAAAGGTCCGTTTTTACGGTTCTGTCGAGGGGAATATTGGATACCATAGAATGTTGGATGGATGCAAAACTCTTGCAGAGCGCCATAAAGCAATCGATTCTTTTGTCGCCCAGATGAAGCGTATGGGGATGAACTTTATCCGTCCGCATGGACTTTTAGATAGCGCATTTAACATCACCTCATTTAAAAGTCGCGGTGTTTTGAGCGAAGACGAACTTGATGAGCGCGATTATTTTCTCGCTGCATGCAAACGCGCCGGTATATACGTTTATATCGACATAGCCGCTTACGTTTTGCGCGACCGTGAAAAGAAAAACCAGACTTGGAAAAAAGCAGGTGTGATGGTTAAAGAACCATCCTACTGGAAATTGTGGGAGGATTGCGCGCTCGGAATCCTTAACCGCACAAACAAATATACCCGCATACCATGGAAGGATGATCCTGCCGTTATTGGAGTGATGGAATATAACGAACAGGCAACAGGTACAAAGTACGCTCTTCAAGGGGGATGGAAAAAATTAGATCCAATCATAAAGAGAGCTTATGTGAAGGGCTTTGCAGATTGGCTTGCCGTTAATGCTCCTGGAGTTAAAGGAATTTCGGAGGATGACGAAAAGCTTCCAGGCTTTTATGGGAGTGATCCGCGCGGGCGATTGCTGCATCGTTACCTTTCAGAGCTCTTTATAAATCGTGCCGCGGATTACAATTCCTTAATTCGTTCAACGGGATATAAAGGAATTCTTACAACATACAATTCCGATGTTGATTACGGTGCAACGGCGGCACGCTGGAAGTCAAGCGAAGCCGTTGCGTATAATTTTCATGTAGGTCATCCTCATGGCGGCGGTCATGGATATAAAGGGGCAAAAGTCTCTCAGCGCTCGGTCATCGATGCGATGGTGTCAGGTAGCGCGTTCTGTTACGGTAATCGCATCAGACTTGCAGATAGCCCTTTTATCGTGACGGAAAACTCTCACGCCTTTTGGAATTATTCCCGATACGAAGCATCTCTTATGCTGCCCGCTTACGGTTCTCTCAATGGATATTCTGGAATTCTTTGGCATGAAGGAGCCGCCGATACAAAAGCCGTTGGAAGTTGGCCGCGAGGATCGATTGGCGTTTTCAGGGTTTCAACATCACCTTTGATGCGCGCAGCAACATTTCTCGGAGCAATGCTTTTTCATCGTGGAGACGTAAGCGAGTCCACCAAACAAGTTGCAATCTCCGTAAATAATGATTACTGGAAAAAGTATTCAGCCGATGCACCTTCAACAACTCAAGCAAGATTGGGATTGGTTTTTAAGTATGGTCTTATGTTTCCTGATCTTGAACATTCGTCATTGTCCTCAAAGAAAGTAAAGGCGGATGTTATGCTCACTCCTGGTGCAGGCGATGAAATCGAAGACGGCCTTTGGGTTTCAAATGTAAAGGAAAATGAATCAAAGAATTTCGACATCGATTCATTCATCGCAAAAATGAAATCACGCGGAATTCTTCCTGCATCAAATGTCACGTCGCCTAAAGACGGTGTTTATCAAAGCGTGACGGGCGAGATAACGCTCGATGCTTCAAAAAAAGAGCTGTGTGTCATTACACCGCGCACGGAAGCTGTGTGTCTTCAAGCGGGTAAAAATAAAAAGCTTGAGCATCTCACGATTGACAATACATCAGAAGATTGTTGCGCTGCATTGACGAGTATAGACTCTCTACCTCTTTCAAAAAGCAAGCGTATGGTTTTTCTCTGGATGACCCGCGAATCAAATCAGAATATGATTACGAGTGAGGACGGAAAAACGATGGTGTCGATGGGATCGTACCCGGCGCTTCTTAAAGGTGGAAAAATCTCATTTACTGCCAATGTAAAAAATCCGAAAGACTTCGCTCTTTATCTGCTTGATTATTCAGGAGCCAGACTTGAAAAAATTCCATTGAGCACAGAAAACGGAAAAGTAATAGCGAATATCGATACTGCAAAATTAACTCACGGTTTCACTCCGTTTTTTGAACTCGTTGCAGAATGTAATTCTGCAATCGCTCGTGATAATTCGCCGAAGGAATATATCAAGGAGTTGGGCCTTCGCAAGGGAGAGAGGGTGGTTATTCTTGGTGACTCACTTACAAACCAAGGTCTTGGAGTGCGGAATGGCGGCTACGTTCATAGGCTTACAAACGCTCTTAGCCGCGTTCATGGCGAGGGGTTTGCAGAAATAATTCCACTTGGTTATAGCGGATGGCATATTCCAGCTTGGCGTGAAACAGAAAAGAGGACGCGGACAAAAAGTTTTCGCAATGATACGTGCGGAAAATTTTGGGATGCGAAGGACGTACTTGATTCAAAGGCCGACGTTGTAATTATTTTTCTTGGGATGAACGATATTCTTCATCCCGTAATGAAAGAAGATGAGGCTTCACAAAAATCTTGGATTGAAGACTATAAAGATTTTATCGGCACTCTTCGCAAAAGGTTAAGTCCGCGCCGTATTTTACTTTGCACCATTTCTCCTCTGACAACAGATCCTCAATCTCAAAAAAATGTAGTGAGGTGTCAGGTAAACGAACGTATTCGAAGATTGGCGTTAGATGAGAAGTGCGGAATCGTGGAAATAGATCGCGCGATCGATCCGTTAAACGACGAAGTCCGCCGCAATGGAAAATCTCGTTTGGTCGGTGATTTTGTTCATCCGTCATGGGGCGTCGGCCATGCCGCAATTGCGCAGGCGATGGCAGAGGCGTTAGGCGAGAGGGAAGCAGGAAAGATTCTCGCAAAAGATGTTTGCTTCGAGGTGGAAAAGGTTCTTGATAAAGCGGATGCATTTTCTGTCAATCAAACGGCGATTGCTTCATCCTTGCGGCCTGACGCAAATGAATTTGATTATGAGATAGCATGGTTTTTAAAGCCAGAGTGCGGCAATGCGAAGGTCTCTATTGAAGTGCCTCAAAATTGGAAAGTAATTGATACTAATACAGTCTCAGTTATTCCCTTCGCGAGCGAGCCAAGATTCTTCAAGGGTACTCGCGGTTATTTTACGCTGCGCGGTTCGCCAAAAAAAGAAGCGACAATAATAAAACTTACGGCAAAAACGAAAACGGGTAAAGTGTATAAAAAGGCGGTAAAAATTCCTGCACCGTGGCGCGCTCAAAATAATTCGGGGGAATGGAAAATTCTATCTCCTTCTTGGGATTACAGCGGATGGGGGAATGCATCGGCAGTCGATCCATTTCAATCATTTTTCGGATTCACAAATGAAACGTTAAAAGTGTTTCGTAAAGTTTATGTGCCGTCGCAACGGAAAGGGAAACTTCGTCTTGCAACACCAACATTTTCCGCGCGCTTAGATTTAACAATAAAAATCAACGGCAATCAAGTAGGCTCATGCCAGTTGCGATCGGGGAAAAAACTTCCGCCGCCAAAGCCGATACTGATAGAGCTTAATGAAGGATGGAACACGATTGAAATAGATTCACGCCACACACGCAGTCAACGCCAATTTATATGTGAGTTGATATCTGAAGACGGAAAAGCGATGGATGATATTTTATACGACTGGCGTTTTTAAATGTTGATACTGTTATTGGTGGATGTATTGTGAAAAGAGATTTGGAATAGGAGAAACAAAAGACATTTCTTTTCTCGTTATAGGGTGTTTTAATTCCAATTTATGTGCATGAAGAAGCTGTCTCTGCGGAATGGGTGAAAGCGATTTATCCAAAGCTGATTTTCCGTATGTGGTATCACCGACAATAGGACATCCTTTTGACGCCATGTGAACTCTTATTTGATGTGTCCGTCCAGTTTCGATTAAACATTCAACGAGAGATATTCCGTTTGACGAGGAAATGACTTTATAATTTGTTATCGCATTCTTTCCGTTACGTTCAACGATTGCCATTTTTTTTCTGTCGTATGGAGAGCGTCCGATTAAATTTTCAATTCGCCCCTGCAACGGGTTTGGTTTTCCATGTATTAATGCAAGGTAAGTTTTTTTGACGTTTTGGTGTGATGCAAATTCCTTCGTAAGCACCTGCATTGCTTTTTCGCTTTTCGCAACTATCATCACACCAGAAGTATCAAGGTCGAGGCGGTGAACTATTCCAGGTCGCGCAACGCCGCCAATTCCAGCTAATGTCGGGCAATGGTAAAGAAGGGCGTTTACTAAGGTGCCCGTCAAATGGCCTGGCGCTGGATGGACTACGATGCCGGCAGGCTTATCGATGACAACGATATCATCATCCTCAAAAATTATATCGAGCGGAATATTTTCCGGTTCGGGTATTGCCGGCACGGGTGGTGGTATTGAAAGAACAATTGTGTCGCCCGCCTTTACCTTTTCCGTAGCCTTTGTACAAACTTGAGAATTGATCGTCATGCGTCCAGCTTTTATCAGGCCTTGAACGCGAGAACGGGAAAAGCCATCGCTCGCCGCTGCAAGCCACGCATCCAATCTGCCTATCTCGCCTTCAGGAACGATAAATTCAAGAAGCGTATCTTCTTCCAATTCTTCACTCATTACCAAAAACTCCACATCCGTTCATGTATCACATACAAGGCAAGAAGCAGGTTTGTCGTGACGTGGCCGATAATTGCGGAAGAAAGAGAAAATCTGATTGCAAGCAGTCCATAGACGGCGCCTGCTATGGCGGCGACGAAAAATCTGTCGTGTTCAATTGCAAATAAAGTAACCATCCATACGAAAGCAGTCAAATTAAATTTTGAAAGCGGGACGCTCTCAAAATCTTTTTTTTGCAACCAACGATAAAGAAAAGATCTAAAGAAAATTTCTTCAACCGGCGCGATTATAAAAGAAGACGCGATCAGCTTTATAATCGTCAAAGTCCAGCCGCACACAAGAGGATCGTATGGAGAGGGGGTTTCTATCGGCGACATTTTTACACCGGGCGGCCAACACAACCATGTTTTATACCACTCGCACGATTCAGGCAATATCCAAATCACAGTAACTAAAATTCCGCCCAGTATACCAAAGAGTAATGACTTCCAACCGATACGAACGAATGGATGTTTTTTAAGCAATATGCAGCCGCCAATTAACGCCGCTGCAACAACCCCGCCGCGAATTGCATAATTGAGAGCCGTTGACGGCAGTATCGTCATCAACGCAATCCATAAGAAAAATGGGATGACATAAAAAAGCAAAATACATTACCTCGATGTTGTGGATAAAATTTTCTTTGCGGCGTCCAAAAGAAGAATGTCTTTCGTCGTGACGCCCAAAGCTTCAAGGCTTGAGCGGTCAAGATGGCAATCCTTTGGACGAATTTCACTGCCGTTTGCAGGTTCTCCGCTGCGGACAAAAAGAGAAGTGTCGGCTTTTAAAATATACGCAACTAAAATTGCCATATCGTATTTTGTAAATGGCTCAACGCCGCTCCACTGGTGAGTGCCTGCAATTTTTCGCAGAGAAATCTGAACTAAAACATCTGCAACATTTGCAACGTGTGTTGGATATCTTATTGCCCAATCGTCTAACACTGTTTTTTTTCGTGAAAGAACTTCTTTGAAAACAGATGTTACGGAAGATTCCGAAAGCTCTTCCACGTCACCGTACAAAACTGGTACGCGCAAAATGGCGATACGTTCTTCCGCCGCTTTTCTGCACACGACCTCGCCGTTTGCTTTGGAAATTCCGTACGCATTGACGGGGTTTATTTCCGATGTTGGAAAGTAAGGCGGATTTTTCCCGTCAAAAACATAGTCGGAAGAAATATACGACATGTGAGCAGATGGATTTTTCGCAACCCACGACGCAAGAGTTTCGGTGGCATCTACATTAAGAGCCGTCGCCTTTTCCACGTTTTGGGCAAATTCGTCCGGTTTACGTATTGCTGCAGTATGAATAATCGAATCAGGTTTGAATTCATCTAAAAAAGCAATGAGAGCTTCGCGGCAAGTCAAATCTAAAATTTTCAGCGAATCCGTTTTGCGTGAAAAGCACAAGCCCGTCACTTCGCAATCTGATTCTTTTTGAAGCCGCGCCATAACGGCGCGTCCCAACATTCCCGAAGCTCCCGTTACTAATATTCGCATACTTATTCGCACATTGTTTCGGCGGCTTTGCGAAGACGCTGAACGGTTTTTTCTTTGCCGAGAAGAGTTACCATTTCAAAAAGACCAGGTCCTTCCATTCTTCCGGAAACGGCAACGCGGATCGGATGAACCCAAGGGCCCATTCCCTGTCCTTGCGACAATTCCTTCACCATCGCCTCGCCTGCTTCGATCGTGAATGGTTCGAGCTTTTCGAAACGGTCTGCAAGGTCAAGAAGGATTTCTTTCACGCCTGGCTTTTTAAGGCGTTTTTCAACTGCCTTTTCATCAAACTCAAAATCGTCTGTAAAGAAGAATGCACAGTTGCCTGGCATGTCCGAGAAAAATTTTGTGCGGATTTGGATTTGTTCGGCAATGCCGTTGACATCACCTTTTGAAATATCAAGGCCTGCATTTACGCAACGGGATTTCATTTCTTCGACAAAAATTTCGCGAGGCGTGCTGCGGACGTATTCGCCGTTCATCCATTGAAGCTTTTTGATATCAAAGCGTGCTGCCGTGCGGTGGCATTTTTCAAGCGTAAACAATTCAACCATTTCCTTGCGGGTAAGGACTTCTCTGTCGTCGCCGGGATTCCATCCGAGCAAAAGGAGGTAGTTGAAAAGAGCGTCGGGTAAATATCCCTGCTCACGAAATTCACCGACGAAAGCGGCACCATCGCGTTTTGAATATGGTTTTCCTTGAGCATTCACAATCATCGGAAGGTGGCCATAGCGTGGCGGCGTTGCGCCTAAAGCTTTGAAGAGCTCTATATGTTTGAAAGTGTTTTCAACGTGGTCATCGCCGCGAATTACATCGGTAACGCCTTGATCGATATCGTCAACGACGTTTGCAAGGTGGAAGATTGGAGTGCCGTCGCTACGTACGATTGCAAAATCTTGAACGTCTTCCGCCTTCTTTTCCATGTGTCCTTTAACGAGGTCGTCAAAAGCCAAGCTGCCTTCTTTCGGCATTTTGAACATAATGACTTTGCCTGTTTTCCCTTCGCGCGAAACCTTTTCACATTCGTAGGCTCTGCCGGATTTTAAAAGTTCTTCGACGCAAGCGAGATGGCGGTTTACGTTTTTCGTCTGATACATTTCAGGCTCGTCAAAATCAAGCCCAAGCCAATTCATGCAATCAAGCAAAGTCGCAATCGCCTCAGGCGTGGAGCGTTCAATATCGGTATCTTCTACGCGAAGCAGAAACTTTCCACCGGTGTGGCGTGCGTAAAGCCAGTTGTAAATGGCGGCGCGGATGTTACCTATATGAACTTTGCCCGTAGGTGATGGCG
>JAGCMU010000078.1 GCA_017646325.1 Kiritimatiellia bacterium | reverse complement strand
CATCGTAAGAGGCTGCAAAAATTCTTTTCCTTTTTCGAAAAAGGCCTTTTGGCTCTTTACTATTTCACGCGCGACTTTCAATATGGTCTCTTCCCTGTCAAAAATGTAATTCTCGACATTTTCAACCTCGGCAAACTTCTCGTTCAAATATTCTTTTACTTCTTTATTCGTCGAGGAAGAATTCCTCATCTTTTCATACTCTTTTGAAAGGTTGAATTCAGGAATATATGAGCCTTCAGGGACGACATCCCAATCTCCATCAACCGTTTTTACCGCCTTTACATCAACAACGATCGCCCCTTCCGCGGATTTAAGCTGCAAAACTCCGTCTTTCCTTACGAGCGGCGCGTTTTTCTCTTGGTCAGACTTGAAAATATCACCAGGGAATGGTGTAAAGAGTTTAAACTCTTTTTTAACACTTTGGAATTCTTCCCTTGTGATATTTAACTTCTTCAATATTGAATCAACACGGTCGTTTATAAAATCGTCCAAATGGTTTTCCACTATTTCACGGATTTCATCTTCCCACGGAGAATCGTCAAACCTTTCCAACTGGGCTTCCAAACACTCTTTCAAATCGCGTGAGCCGCATCCGACGGGGTCGAATTTCTGAATCTCTCTTAAAACCGAAAGGACCGTTTTTTCGTCAACACCATGAACCATTATGATATCAGGAATAGACCCTTTAAAATATCCATCTTCCCCTATTTCGTCTATAAGAGCATACGCCAAGGAATAATAGTTTTTTTCAATCGAAGATCCTGTCAATTGTTCCAGCAAGTACTTTTTCAATGTTTTCTGTTCTCTTTGAGAATCAAACAAATAATCACGCCGTGTCTGCTCTTCTTCATCACTTGAATAAGATTCCAAGTTGCCTAAAAAATAATCGCGAGACCCGTCATTCGCGGAAAGCGTTCTCTCTGCGGCCTCTCCATTAGGATTGAAATCCAATTCTTTTTCAGTTATCTCACCCGATTTTTTCTCTATCGGAGCAACGTCTCTGTCGTCAATATTTTTTTCAAGAGGATTTTTCAAAGATTCGATTACAGGATTGGTTTCTACGAGTTGTTTGATTTCTTGCTGCAATTCAAATGTGGACATCTGCAAAATGCGAAGAGACTCTCGCATTTGAGGTGCGAGCGTCTGCATCTGTCTGACATTTTGGCTCTGTCCCAATCCCGTCTTCATTGCAACTTACATTCCCTCTTTTGTTTTCGCGGCACGAGAAGTTAAATTCACCCTTTTCCCGTTATGTAGCAAAAGTGTAACGGTCTCATAAGCTTTGAACGAAATCTCATCATCCTCAATATCTTTAATGTGTTTTTCTTCGGCGTCCACCAACGACACGAGTGCACTTTCGAGAAGTGAATGAAGGAGTTTTGCCTTTGTCGGGCGACCTTCCGTTTCGACGAATTTAACGATATATCCATTGCCGTCTTTAGACGCTTTCAGAGTTGAAAGTCTAATATTTGGAGCGCTCGTTTTTACAAACTTTTCCACTTCTTTCGTAAAAGGATTTATAACGTCTTCCACAAAAGACGGAATATGATTATCCCTCCAACTTCCTTGATAACTCGTAATCGCATAGCGGAAAACCATATCAAAATCGGTTTTGTCTATTTTGCTCATGCAATAGCAATCATTGAAAACACAGGAATTTATTGAATAGAAGAATTCTTCATTGACGTCAAATCGGGAAAGCAACGAGTCTATTTGGATAAGAGCCACTCCAAATTCGCCATTTTCAACGGCGCTCCAATCACGGACACGGACGGAAGCGTTTGTCGCAGGAGTTTCAACTGAAGAGCTTGCCTGAACGAACGCCTTGCCCTTTGGGATGTCGAAGGGGAACGAAATATATCCATAACACCTCCTGCTCATACCATTGAAGGAATTGGCGTTAAAGCGGATTTTATTTTCAACGTGTATAAGTTTTTTCTTATCGTCAAGCTTCACGACAACGTTTCTCTTGCAGGCAACCGTCGATTTTTTTTGCGCTGTTTTACTTTTGCCGTCCACGAAAAGAAATCTGTTTGCGACATCTTTCAAAAGCTCGCGTTTAAGCTCTTTGTCGTAAATTGAAAATATTTCACCGTTTTCTTCTACGGAAATCTTATACCATTTATTTTCAGCGTTAGAAACAACAACGCTTTTCCCCTTCGCTAATTCAATTCGGCCATTACCTGCAATACGTGTTGATATAGCCATTGCTTTTTTTATCAAATCACGACGTTCTTCAAATGACGCGCTCTCTTTTTTGCCGCACGACAAGGGCTCTTCAGAAATCAGGAATTTCCAGGCTTCTTGCAAATCCTCCATCGGATAAGCTTCCCCTTTTAAAGCCGTTTTTAATGCGGCCTTTTGTTCTGCTTCAACAAGCAAACGCCTTGCTTCCAATTTTTCTGAAGTAACGGGGCAAGAAAGAGCACTCGAAAAAAATGCAGAAACCGCAAAGAATATTGACAGGATATTTTTCAACTTTTCAACCCGCCGCATTTTCTATGAGGGCGCGTGCAACGGCAGTAATCTTGCCCCACGAACCTTCCTTGATCCAATCTTTATTTACGAGCGAGCCGCTCGCGCCTGCACCTTTGCAGCCTGCTTCCATGTACGATGCGATATTTTCAGGATTAACGCCACCGACGGCAAGAAGAGGAATGTGCTTTAACGGAGCAAGTACGTCTTTCACATAAGAAACACCCAACGCGCGAACAGGAAAGACTTTCACATAATCAGCTCCCGCTTCCCATGCTGTGACGATTTCCGTAGGCGTGAGAGCCCCGGGAAGTGCAACTAAACCTGCGGCACGACATTCGCGAATCAAATTAACGTTAGTTGACGGCGTCACCATAAACTCGCCGCCTGCGTCAATCAACATTTTAAGCTGCTCGCTCGTGAGGACGGTTCCAGCTCCCACGAACATTTTTTCGCCAAGAGCATTGCGGATTGCCTTGATGGCATCAATCGTTTTCTTGGGGTCGCCCGTCTGATCGAAAGTAACTTCAACCAATCTTATGCCGCCTTCATAATACGCCTTTGCGAGATTAACACAAACATCAACGTCCATCCCGCGAATAATGGCTATGACTTTCGTTTCTTTTATCGCCTTTAAAACTTCTTCTCTCATTTTTTCTCCATTAAGAAAAGTTTTTCACTAATGCAACAACACCGGTAAACGCAATGATTATCGAAAACACCAATGCCGCAAAAAGAGCGGTATTCATCATTATACCTGCTCGATGTTGTCCCATAACATCCTTTTTATTCAAAAGCCACATAATTGCTATGATTGTAACGGGCAATACAAACACGTTTGAAATCTGAGCCATAACCGTAACAATAATCGGATTGCCTCCAAGGGCGGGCACCACAAGTCCCCATGCGGCGGCAGCTAAACAAAGAATGCGGAACGAAACCGTTCTCGTTTCCATCTTTCCGCTGCGCCAATCTGAAATCAGAATTGGAGCTACCATCATAATCGGGAATACGGAAGAAAGCCCGGCGGAAAGAGTTCCAAGCATAAACAAAAGCACGGCAAAATTTCCAGCAACGGGTTCAAGCGTTTGAGCCATATCAAGAATTTTATCTATACTTTTACCGTTTGCAAAAAGAACACTTGAAGCGACCATAATTATCGCCCCTGAAATCAAAAACATCATAAATGCGGAAATCGTAGAATCTATTTTTTCCTGCTTTAAATCCCGCTCTGTCAAATTCTTTTCTTTAATCAACAAAGGACGCGTCACAAAGGTGGGGGCCGCCATCGTCGTGCCTACAAATGCCGCTAAAATCAAAAAGGAAGCTCCGTCATTAGGAATCAAAGGCTTTATTGCCTTCTTTAAAAGAACTGCGTCGGGAAAAGTTACGCCGACTGAAAATATAAACGTAAGAGCCATAACCATAACGAAAAACACTAACACTTTTTCGAAAAAGCCATACCGCCCCACCATCAAAAGAGAATACATTATCACCATCAAAAAGCAAGCAACCGGAAACACCCCGATTTTTAAATTAAAAGCCTCGATAATAGCGCCTGAAGAAAGAGTCAATATTCCGCCAAGACACGTATATTGCCCCATGATAACGCCGATAAAAACGAGTGCGGCGAGCAGTTTTCCACATGGCAAAAACTTTATAATCCCGTGAAGAGACGTTTCGCCCGTCACCGCCGCAAATCGGCCGTAAGCCGACATCAACACTCCGGAAAAAAGACAACTGAGAGCCAACACCCACAAGAGCCCTAATCCATAGTCGGCTCCTGATTTTGCCATAGTAGTGACAGAGCCCGTTCCGATCGTATAGCCGATCGCAAAAATCCCAGGGCCAATCATCGATAAAAATTTCAAAAACTTTTTCATTCCCCCACCCTTTATTTCATTCGTTACTTATAGTTAAATTAGCGTCAAGGCATTTGAAAAAAAACACCTTGACGCTAAATCTTTTTTTTACTCCGAAATTAGTTCAAGATTGGAGTAAGGATCAAATTGCGGTAATCCGCATCAGAGTGGTCGCCCTGAATATAGAGTGGACCAGGGACGAATTCATTTGGAGTCATTGCGCCGCCCGTGATACCTTCAACTGGAGCATTGTCAATAATCTTGACGCCGTTGAGGGTAACTGTCACGTGACGCTTCCAAAGAACAACTTCAACCTTCTGCCATTCGTTAGCTGGCTTTTCTGCAGCGACAGATGGAGTGATACGGCCATAGAAGGCAGCCATATTGTGGCAATCAACCTTCTTACCATAGCTGTCAATTACCTGAATTTCGTAGATGCCACGAATGTACATACCGGAGTTGCAGCCTGGGAGAACTTTGACATCGTACGTGAGCTTGAAATCATAGAAGTCTGATCTCTTCGTACGGATGTTTCCGTTACCATGCTTTGGCTTACCGTTTTCATCACGGGCAATACGATTGGAAAGGATGCCATCCTTGATTGACCAGCCATTTCTTGCTTCTGGCTCCATCAATGTAAAACCGTTCATACCAGCAGCAATGATATCGATTGGCTCGCCATAGACAGCCTTTGAAAGGTCTGGCGCTGGGCTCATTGGAGGATTACGCTTACCCATGAAATATTCGGTAGAAATGACCTTTTCGTTTCCGTCCTTTACTTCCAACTTGCAAGTTGCCTTGCAGCCAGAAACCTTACCGGTAATCACGCGAGTACGCCAAGCGGACTTATCGTTTTCCTTGCCTTTTGGCTTACGTGTTTTATCGGCAATAACAAAGGTATCTCCTTCAATCTTTACGCTCTCCTGTGCATATGGGCTTGCCCAGCGCCAAAGTAAGAGGGATTTGGAGTTGCCCTGTTCATCCTTAGAAAGAATGAGGTGACCTGCATTCATTCTATCGTATGGAAGATACAAAGCCCAGTTGCCATAAGGGCAATTCGTTTGCTTAAAGCAGCATTTTGCCTTTGCTTTGCAATCTGCCTTTGCGGCACATGTTTTTGCGGGGCATGCTTTTGCTACACAATTTGGATTTGCAGGACATTCCGATGCAGTAGTGCATCCACTAACAAGCATGGCTCCGACCGAAAGAGAAGCCAGTGCTACAAGAATACTTTTCTTCATTGATTTTTCCTTTTTTGTTGTGATAAAAATTAAAATAATTTTACCATAAAGGCATTACTTTGACATTATTTTTTAACAAGTTAATTATTTTCGCGTACCCTTTTTGACACTCTTCAAAACGCAATATCCACGACGATTTATGACTTCCACCGTCTGAAAATATTTTTCTTGGACGCTTTGAAGTCCAGATGCAGTTTTTACAACGGTCAAACAAATTCCACCAGGGCGTAATGCTCTATATGCCGTTTCCAAAAACACTTCCGCAATTCTGTAATCGCTGTAGTATGGAGGATTGCCGACAAACATATCGGCGATTTCCACTTCGCCGCGAGGGATTCCGTCGTCTCGCAAAAGGAATGTAGCTCCGTCGTAAATACCCGCCTTTTGAGCATTTAATTTAGCCGCCGCAATCGCACGGGCGTGACTATCTATGAAAATCGTCTTGGGGGAAGAATTCCCCATTCGGCGTTGAGCATCGGCAATTAAAATACCGACCAATCCTGAACCACACCCCATATCGAGCACCACGGCATCTTTTTTCACTATGGTTGAAGCGATCTCTGCAAGAGCAAGTCCTCCCATATCTGCGCGACGATGACAAAAACATCCAGGGAAACTTACAAACTCCATTTCCTCGCCGCCAGGAACAGACGCTTTCCATGACGCAGAAAAATCGCGCCGTTCTGTTAGCGGAGATTGTTTTTTCATCTTAAACAAGGAAACGTGCTTGTTGCGTGAAATCACGTTTACACTCGTCCAAACCTTTTTGAGCATTTTAAGCGCATCATCCCCGTCACCTTCAAATGCGGCAAAAAACTCTCCTCCTTCTATTAAAGATTCATGAATATCTTCAAGTTGGTCAAGAGTCAATTCTGCAGACGTCGTCCGTGGAGACATCATGAAAAACGCCAATGAATAAAGAGGTTTCGATGGGTCTCTATCTTCAGGCAAAACACTTGGGCTGCACAATATCATCGAATCGGGCTCGATTTCCTCATCGAGAAATTTCTTTCGGATAGAATGAGCGTGGTATTTATCGAATGCATGAAAACGGACTTCTGCTTCAGGGAAAGCTTTGAAGAGCGCGAGCGGAAAATATCCCGTACGATTGCCGGCAACAAGAGCATACTCCCCTTTTTCCAATTTGCGGGCTAAAGGCAATGCGTCGAACAACGCTTCTTCGCAATATGCAAGGCGCACTTTAGCGTAAGGCTTTTTCTTACCTTTTGATTTAGGCTTCATCATCAAATCCTCCATAAAGTATCGGCGGCGCAAACATTCGCGCCTATTTTTTTTACTTCTTCACGAAAATCTTTATCGTTTGTGTGTACAGTTACTTTTACTTTCGAACCGGACAAGACGACCATCCTTACAAAATCGCAAATCATGCGATCTGCCCGATGGTCGCCCTTTCCTCCTGTGTACGTTACTCGAAGTTTTCCATTTTCTTCCAATATGGAATTAGCCTTGTCGCCGTCAAACACTACCCAAATGAAAACATTGTCGTGAGATGCAAGGTATTGTTTTGCGGCATTCTGCACGGTTGAATGTTCTCGCGTCTTGTTGTTTAATACGGCATTCCATCCGTCAACAATAATAAATTCACCGTCATCACCCAAACGCATAACATCTTGAGCGGCCATCACCGCAAGAAAAAAGTGAGATTTCAAAATCTCAATCTCCGTACGCAAAGCATCACGCTCCTGCACGACCTGTGCAAGATAAGTTTTCAATTCCCTCATTTTCTCAAAACGGGAATTACGGAATATGTCGTTTGCGTTCATTTTTGCCCTCTAACTTGAGAATTTGATTCTATACAAAAACCCTATCTCAGTCAAGCGAAATGACTCTTAAGTAGGAATAGGGGATTGTTAAACTTGCAAACTGCAGAAAATATCGTGTCTGTCACCATATCAACGTTTTTTGCGCCTACGGCGCGATCACGAAAACTGTGTCACGTGACGAATCGTGCGAGGCACGAATGAATCAATTACGTACGCTTGCGGCTTAACGCTTCGCGTTACCGCCGCGTCCGTTATTGATTCACGCTTCGCTTTTCGTCACTCGCCGCAGACACAAAACGGCTTCGCCGTTAAGAAAAGACACGAAATACGGTAGGGCGGTCGCCCCGCGACCGCCGTTTTGTTGATATGGTGACAGACACGATGTTTTACAATTCCCGTTCCCGTCTTGGGCGTAACTGGAATTTCACATTACCGTCTTGAGGCGCAGCAGCATTCACCTCTATCTGCCTGTAACAAGTAACGGCGTCATATAGAGAGGCAAATATGTCACACCGCCTTCTATCTTCACATCCTTTGGATGAAGCACATAAGGGGTATCAAGGAACCGATTGAACTTTGTCCGGAACTTATCGAGCGAAACGGTTGAATATCGCTTACCGCTCTTAACCTCTATCGGCGATATGTTTCGTCTCCTTTCCGTACGAGATTTCGCCAACAGAAAGTCAATTTCCATACGATCCTTCGCCGATGTGCGGTCTGCATCCGAAAAGAAATAAAGCCTGTGTCCGGCAGTACGGATCATCTGCGCGACGACATTTTCGACAATCATCCCTTCATTCAATTCAATATCACCAAGCAGCAACCGATTGTGAACATCCTTTGAGGCAAGCTCATTTTCACCAAAGGCATGGCTCACAAGAAGCCCCGTGT
>JAGCMU010000077.1 GCA_017646325.1 Kiritimatiellia bacterium | reverse complement strand
TGATTTGCAAGATCGTTTTCAAGGTTTTAAAATAGCAGAGGATTTTTCCGAAACTCCATTTGTGGACGAAAACGGAAATACGACTCTTGTCAGCCGTTGGCGTCTCGTTCCCAAACCTGCCGAAAAGAAATATCGCCTTGCGCCGTTTGTTGTCGGGAATTTTTATACAAAGAGTGTCGTTTTCAAATCTCCCGATGAGCTTGAACCGGTGACAGGGGAAATGGAAATAAGTCCCAAGAAGGATTTCCCTCCATTAAGCTGGAAAATGGTCGGATTGGTTTTGTTGGGTCTTGTTGCCGTTTCCTTATGTATTTTCCTCGTTGTGTTTTTAGTCAAGAAAATACGACTTGCAATTCACCTTCGCAAGATGAGTCCAATTGAGAGAGCATATTATGAACTCGGAGTCTTGTTGAAGAAGGGGCTTCCGGGACGAGGATTTTATAAAGATTTTTATATCGAACTTACGATGGTCGTTCGCAGATATATCGAACGCCGCCATGGAGTAAAGGCTCCGAATCTCACAACTCACGAGTTTTTGACGGCAGCGCAGAAATCCTCCGCGTTCTCTGAAGATGTGATTGAAAAACTTAAAAAGTTTTTAGAATCTTCCGACCTCATAAAATTTGCAAATGTGAAAGCGACGCCAGAGATGGCCGATGATGCTTGTTCTAACGCCAAGGAATATCTTGATAGAGATAATAAGGAAAGGCGGGATGTATGACGTTTGCGTGGGTGTGGAGTTTTTTGCTTTTTGTCCCGTTGGCCGTTGCGGCATGGAGAATGTTGCGTAAAGCAAAAAGAAGCGGAATCAAGTTTCCGACAGTTTCAAGATTGCCTGCAAGGACTGCGGGGTGGCGTGCAAAGGCGGCAAACCTTGCCCCGTGGCTCTTTTTAATCGCATGCTCGCTTCTTGTCGTTGCGGCAGCCCGTCCGCGCAAGGAACTTGCAAGAGGTAAATCGCAGGTTGATGCCATTGCAATTGCAATGACAATCGACGTGTCGGGTTCTATGGAGGCTGTAGATTTAACCCCAAAGGGATCAAAGGAATATAAAACACGCCTTGATGTCGTTAAAGAGATGTTTGAAAAATTCGTTGACGTTCGTCCTGATGATTTGATCGGACTCATATCATTCGGCGGGTATGCATCATCCCTTTCGCCTTTGACGGCAGACCATGAAGCCTTGATTCACGTTTTAAAAGGTGTAAAAGTGCCGGAGCTTCACTATGAAAATAATAAGCCCATCGATCCCGAAGAAGCAATGACAGCTGTCGGAGACGGTTTGGCGACAGCACTTGCCCGTCTTAAAGATATCAACGTTAAATCAAAGATAGTAATCTTACTTTCCGACGGCGTATCAAACAGTGGCGTTGTCGAGCCGATGCAGGCTGCCGAGGCGGCGAAGAAGATGGGAATAAAAGTTTATACGATTGGTGTGGGGACACATTCCAAAGAGACGCCAGTCCTCGCCCGCGACCTTTTTGGCCGTAAAATAATTGTACATACAGATATGTCATTTGATGAAACGCAACTGAAGGATATCGCATCAGCAACTCAAGGCCGTTATTTCGGAGTGCGTGACGCCAAAGGTCTTGAAGCGGCATTGGAAGAAATCGATTCGCTCGAAAAGACGACGATTGACCAGACAATTTACAGGCGTTACACGGAATATTTTTCGACATTCCTGCTTTGGGGCGTCGCGTTGTTGTTCTTGGCTGTTACATTGCAAATGATGGCGTCAAGGAGGGTTGTGTAAATGAAGTTTGTTTATCCATGGATGCTTGTTTTTGCATCTCTCGTTCCGGTTGTCGGGATAGTATGGATGGCGATGCGTTCATACTCAGAGAAAAAAATGCGTAAAATAATCGCGCCGAATTTGCAGGCGAAATTTCTGCCGAAGAAAAGGACGGTAATTTTTAATGTGCAAATGGCGCTCGTTCTTTTGGGGCTTGCGTTTTTATTCTTTTCGGCGGCACGTCCGCAATGGGGACATTCCAATCAGGTGATACGCCAAAAGAGTCGTAATGTCGTCATCGCCTTAGACGTTTCCCGCTCAATGTTGGCAACAGATGTAAAACCTAACCGTCTTGAAAGGGCAAAGGCCGATATCGCCGATTTGATAGATTCTCTTGAAGGTGATCGTTGCGCCTTGGTGGTGTTCAGAAATAACGGAGCTTTGCTGTGCCCGCTCACGACGGATCATGCGTTTTTGCGTAGTGCTCTTGAAGGTGCTTCTCCTGAGTCTGCAAGCCGCGGTGAAACTGATGTGGGCGCTGCGATACGCACATCTCTTTCTGCGTTAGATCCCGCTGCGGACGATCATAACACGATTATTTTAATTTCCGACGGTGGAGATTTACGAAAAGGTTCGTCGCAGGCCGCCCGCCTTGCCGCCGCTCGAAATATTCCTGTGTTTACCGTCGGCATCGGAAATCGTGATGCGGGCTCTACGATTCCGAATATTGAGGGCAATGGCGTTCAGCAATATCAGGGTAATGCCGTAAAAACAAAACTTGAAGATGACACACTTGAGGAAATAGCAAAAATTACAAATGCCCGTTACGTTCCGCTTGCGACCGCCGGTACTGCCGAGACTACTCTTGGCGCGATTTACCGCCGCTTCCTTCGTCAAGTTTCTTTAAAAGAGCAGGCGGAAAAAGAGGAGCTTCGCGCGACGGAACGCTTCGGATATTTTTTAATTCCAGGCTTGATATTCGTTATTGCCGCCGCGCTGTTTTCAAATGGGCGTTTTCCCGGCAAACAGAAAACACCCAAAGAAAACTTGGCGTAATTCAGGCGTTTTATTTTATTGATTCCGCACGGCGGATGTATGCGTCTTGCTGGGCTTTAGGCAAATCATTCCAGCGAACATTCCATCCGCATACGCGAACTTGGAGGTTTTCGTACTTATGCGGATTTTTCTGCGCGTCGCGCAATTCTTCCGCATCAAATACGTTGAACTGAATCACAAAACCTCCGTTGTCAAAATATTGGTAAATGAGAGCCTTCATCGTTTCAAGCCCTTTGTCGCCTGAAATGGTATACGGTAGCAGCATTACATCAAGAGGGAAATCGCCAGGGAAGTCTTTTGAGTCAAGCGTGGCAAGAGTTTGCACGAGCGCAGTTACTCCTTCCGTGTCTGCTCCTATGGTAGGGGAGAGGTTTTTAGAAAATTCATCTCCCTTGCGTCGACCATCTGGCGTGGCGCCCGTCTTGAGCCCTTGCCAATAAAATTGGAGCGCGTTATGGCCGCTCATGCCGTATCGTCCACCTCGTGAATTTGGAGCGCCGTTGATTTCTGCTGATAATCTCTTAGATATCACGTATCCGATTTTATTCGCTTCAGGATCGTTGTTGCCCCATTTGCGCTTTGATGCAAGCATGCGAAGACGAAGTTCGTTGTTACCCTTCCAATTTGCCGCCATCAATTCTCCAAGCTGTGCAAGGTTTAATTCTTTCTTTTCATAAACAATTTCTTTTATTGCCATTAGAGCGTCAACAGCTGTGCCAAAGCCTGAAATGCAAATGCCGGAGTGGTTACCGGTGCGTGTGCCGTTGGCCATTGCGTCTTTGCCCGTTTTAACGCTATGCTCTCCGGCAAGAGATGCAACGAGAGCAGGATTGACATCATCGAGATGTTTTTCAAATTCGAAGAAGAATCCTCTAGTCTTTCGTGCCGTCGTAACGCTGCGCTCAAGATAATGGGCAAAGAATGAATCAAAATCATCTGCATTAAATGTTTTGTTCTTTGCCTCAGATAGCATTTCTTCAACGACTTTTACGAGATTGACATGTCCGCCACCAAGGCCGTTGCCTGCTTCGGGAGTTCCAAATTCATAACATCCGCGCGTTACGAATCGGCGGGCTTCGTCGGCGGGATAACCGCGATATTCAAGAAGTGCACGGCACGGTTTTTCTCCTATAAAAGAAAGAGAGCGATGACGGCGTGCCATATCAAGCATCTTTTTAAGAATGTGATCAGGAGTGTTGTCGGCGATTTTCATGTGGAATTTTGGCGAAGGAAGATTGCATTCATCCATAATGTCCAAGATGATGACCGAAAGGGGATTGTACTGTGTAGAGCCGTCTGCATTCGTGCCGCCCATGGTGATGGGCTGCCCCCAATAGTTGTCAATAGAGCCCCATTGCCAGAGGAAGTGTTTGAATTGCTCGCGGAATTCTTTTTCGGTTGTGCGTCCAGCGGCAATGTCGGCTTGGTAAAAAGGCCAGAGGGTTTTATCGATAATGGAAAGGGATCGAGCTTGAACGGCTTCAAAGTGTTCGCTCAATACGAAGTAAAGGTAGATGAACTGCATCACGTCGTATGCGGTTTTAGGAGCATCTTTTTTAAGGCGTTCAAAAGATTCCGCTTGTTTGATGGATCTTAGAGTTCCGCGTTTTTTCCCTTGTGCAATAAGGCGGTCAAGGAGTCTGTCGATTGACGCAGATGTCAATGCAACAGCGGGATAATAAGATTTGTCATTCTGCCAATTGTCATAAAGGCGTTTTTTCATGCCAGGGAAACCAAGGGAAATAATTACATCCCAATCAGGAATAATATGGTCAAAATCTTTCCATACCATCCATTTGCCTTCGTTGTTTCCTTTTGAATATTCCTTGTATAAATCCGGATAGAATTTCTTTTCAATTCTTCTGTTTCTCGACCATATAACACCTGATAACGGTTTATTGACTCTTTCCCAGCAGGCAAAGGAAGGGAACCAGTCAAGAGGCGATACGTCAATTGCTATGGTGTCGCAGAGGTTTGACAAGCACGTTGCTTTTACGATATTCCACGGTACTTTGCCTTCCAAGTCTCTTGCAATTTTTTCAACTTGTTTCTTTGCGGTGGCATTATCAACGCCGGTAGAAGGGTCGGTGACGTCACAACGCCATTTCCATTCAATGTAACGAGACTCATTTGTCAATGTCGAAACTGGCGGCGTCGATTTTTTAGGAACCCAACTTTCGCCGCGAGCAAACACCATTGTAGGCATAAAGGTTAAAGCAAAAATACATAAAGTGCTTTTTGAAAGAAATATTTTTTTCATATACCAAAACTCCTTATGCCCTCATTATACCAAAATAACAGGGAACGGGGATAGAAAAATGATGCCAATTGGTAACATTTTCTGTCCAATTTCATTTTTCATATATAATTTTTTGTGTTTACAAAACTAAAAAAAAAAAGTTTTAATGGTGTACATTAAAAACGACAAGGAGCAT
>JAGCMU010000076.1 GCA_017646325.1 Kiritimatiellia bacterium | reverse complement strand
GAGGACAGGGTAGAAACAGTTTGACAATTTGACAATTTGAATGGTAGGGCGGTCGCCCCGCGACCTCCGAAATTGATGATATGGGGACAGACCCGATGTGCGACACGATGTGCGCACTATTCCCGCAAAAAAGCATAGTCGACGAGTTGGCGTGTGGCGGGATCAAACGAAAGGCCGATAAGATAAATTGGAAGACCGGATGCGAGATAAGGTGTCGCATATCCCTTTTCACGGATTTGCTTAAACGCTTTATCCACCCCCTCGCCAACTTTGAGTTCAAAAATATAAATCCCATTTACGTGACGCGCAACAACATCAGCTCGTCCGTTTGCTTGCACATCTTCCATCGAAAAACGAAAGCCGCATCCAGCTAAAAGAAATGATAAAGAACGGGCATAAGAATTTTCGTGGACGGTCGACTCCGTCGATCCATACGCCATTGCGGCATAAAGTGATTTAAGCCCAAGAAAGAAATCGGCAAATGCGCCGCCTCGAAGTTTTGCTCCGAGACTTGCCGCCCAAGAAACGTCCTTTTCGGCAGCAACGCTCGTCATCAAAAGATTCAAATCGCGACGGACTTCCTCATCGGGTACGGAAAGAGTGTAAAGCCCGTCTGCGTAATCTTTAATCGTGAGGTAGCCGGTTTGGTAAAGCATTCCAATCGGTTTTAAGTCGGCCAAATTCGTAACATCAAGTTCCTGTTCCGTCACAAATTGCGTTTTGTCCGGATCGATTGCGAGCATATCCCAACGCTTGAGCGAATTCATGAGCGACGACGCACGACCAGTTGACGACCATGTTGCTGAGAATTCTTTTCTCTTTTTAAACAGGGTTAATGCAATAGAAATTGGATTATAGACAGTCGTGACACAATCTAACGAAAACCGAAAACCGTTATACCAACGTTTCATTTCTGCGCGGTAATCTTCGTATGTTAATCCCATTTTTATGGCATGTTCGCACAAATGTTCTTCAAAATTCTCTTCCAACTCTTCTTCTGTGTATCCAAGCATTGTTGCATATTCTTCATCCATCGAAATATCAACGATATTATTAAGACACGAAAACACAGACATTTTTGTGAACTTTGAAACGCCCGTCATCAAAAGAAAACGAATCGCACCTGTACGAGTTTTCATCATACTGAAGAAAGAACCCATGCGCGAACGAATTGCTTCCGCTTTTGCAATATCATCAAGTGCGTGAGAAACTGGTGCATCATATTCATCTATAAGAACGACAACACCATTTCCATTGTTCGCTTCAGAAAGGGAATCTATCGCCATCCCAAAATTCGCAGCAGGAGATATTGATTCATCATAAACGTAATCAGTTTTTGAAAGGCGACCTTTCACATGAAACGCAAACTCTCGTTCAAATGATTCAATACTTGTCGTATCGACATCTGCAAATTCAAAATGGATTACCGGCCATTTTTCCCATGACCAATCTGTTTTGGAAATTGCAAGACCTTCAAAAAGTTCACGATTACCGCTAAAAATTTCCTTCAAGGCAGTAATCGTTAACGATTTGCCAAATCTGCGCGGACGAGACAAAAACAAGAGGTTGTTAGTCCTGTTTGAAACAAGACGATGAAAATACGCCGTTTTATCAACGTATATTCCGCCGTTTTTAATCAAATCGGCAAAATCACTTGTAGATGTCGCTATCGGTTTCATTTGAAAATAGTATAACAAATTTAACGAAGAATGAAAAATGATTAATGAAGAATTTTGGTGATTTTTTGTAGGCAGTTTGACATCCTCCTTCGCGAGACTACGGAGGACAGGGTAGAAACAGTTTACGAGTTTGACAGTTTGACAATTTTAACGGTAGGGTGG
>JAGCMU010000075.1 GCA_017646325.1 Kiritimatiellia bacterium | reverse complement strand
GAAGCGATGATGACATCGGGCTTCTCCTTCTCCCTCTCTGCCATCTTTCGCCAATTACGAGACAATATCTTGTGCGACAAAACTCGCTTAAAGGAAATATTTTTTTTATAACCGATTGTGGGGACAAGCCTTATTTTGCCGCCTAAATCTTTTTCTGCGGCACAAAGCTTTGCCTCATCAATCTCGCGAAACCTTTTATTCGTATGAGAAAACGTGCAAGACCAAAGAACAACCTCATGCCCCGCTTCTACAAACGCCTTAGACATAAGCCAGTACCGTTGAGGACGAAATCCCTCAATTGGCAAATTGTCAAAAGGGTTTATAATCCAAACTTTCATTATCGTTGTGGCGGGGTTTTACCTATTTTTTGAAGACCACCCTGTAAAACACCCCATACTTCACCTTTTAGTTTATTCGTCCCTGCTACATTATTGGGGGTGTTTAATCTCTCTATAAACTCTGGAGAATGTGTACATACAACCGGTATATCGTTGTACATTTCCCATGTATTTCTATGCAAATTCCTACCTGGAAAAATTGAAAACACAACATCCGCGTCAAACATAAAAATAACGCGCGGAGAAACTCTCTTTACCACATTTGAAAGCAATGCCCCTTCTGCAACTTCAATTTTTTTTGCAATAGAATCCAACCTTACAACACATACATCATCGAGAGAATACCCCATAGCTGCAACCATCTTCGTAAAAAGAACTTCGGCCGCAGGTAAAGAAAATTTCTTGATAACAAAAAGAAAATCGGGCTTGTCTGTTTTCCCTTCGACGACATAACCCTTAGAAGGCGGTGCGACGGGAGTTGCGGCAGGGGGAGCAGGAATAGGCGGCGCGACGGGAGTTGCGACAGGAGCAGGTGCGCTATTCTTGATAACAGGCACACCTGCCTCCTTCGGCTTTTCCTCTACCACCAGTGACGGCTTTGCCTCTTGAGCAATTGCAACTTGCCCTCGCAATATCGCAGGATCAATTTCTACCGCAAGAGTTCCTAACTCGCGCTCAAGCGCCAGCGCACTCTCGAAAGCATCTAAGATGTCTACGAATTGCGACATCCTAATCAGACTCACTCTCCCGCAGGAGGTTTGCCGAATCCGTACGGATTCTTGCTTTGCCAATTCCAAAGATCGCGGCACATTTCCTTTATGCCGCGCTCAGCCTTCCATCCAAGCTCATTGGCAGCAAGAGCAGGATCTGCCCAACATTCTGCGATATCGCCTTCACGGCGCGGCTTGATCGCATACGGAACTTTGCGTGAGCTTGCCTCTTCAAACGCCTTGATAATCTGCAACACGCTATACCCGTTGCCTGTGCCGAGGTTGTAAATTTTAAAGCCTGGCTTTTCAACGAGCTTTTCAATTGCGCGCAAATGACCAAGGGCAAGGTCTACTACGTGAATGTAATCGCGGACGCCGGTTCCGTCAACCGTCGGATAATCATCGCCGAAAACACTCAACTCTTTCAAGCGACCAATTGCGACTTGTGCAACGTACGGGAGCAAATTGTTTGGAATACCGGCTGGGTCTTCTCCGATTTCGCCGCTTTCGTGAGCGCCAATCGGATTAAAATATCTAAGAAGAATAGTGTTCCATTCACCGTCTGCCTTTTGAACATCACGGAAAACCTGTTCCATCATAAGCTTCGTCCAACCGTAGGGATTTGTACAACCTGGAGTTGGGAAATCCTCGCGAATCGGAACGCTCTGGGGCTGACCGTAAACGGTAGCGGAGCTTGAGAACACTATGTTCTTGCAATTGTGCGCGGCGAGCACCTTCAAAAGAGTAAAGGTGCCGCCCACATTGTTTTCATAATATTTAAGAGGAATTGAAACTGATTCACCGACCGCCTTCAACGCCGCAAAGTGAATCGTTGCATCAAACGGAGCTTCCTTTGAAACTATCTCCTCAAGCTTCTTCTCATCGCGGATGTCCGCATTGTAAAAAACAATGTCGCGCCCTGCAAGACGGGTAACGCGCTTAAGACTTTCTTCCGATGAGTTGCAAAGATTGTCCACGACCACGACATCGTGACCAGCCTTAAGGAGTTCAAGGACCGTGTGCGAACCAATATATCCCGCACCGCCCGTTACGAAAACCTTCATTTCAAATTCCTCCTGAATACTACCGTTAATTAGCGAGTTGCCGTACGGTCGTTATATTCCCCAGTTTCAGTGTTGATGCGAATCGTATCGCCTTCGTTGATGAAAAGAGGAACAGCGCAAACATAACCACCTTCAACCGTGCAAGGCTTTGTGACCTTACCGGAAGCCGTATTGCCCTTTACGCCAGGTTCAACCTTGATAACCTTGCGTTCAACGAGCTGCGGAAGCTGAACACCGATAACCTTTTCGTCGAATACGAGAGCGGAAACAGACATTTCGTCCATGAGGAAGTATTTCTTGTCGCCCATAACTTCGGCGGAAACACGGATTTCTTCATAGTTGTCGTCCGTAAACACGAATGCGCCGTTATCTTCGTATGAGAACGTGATATCATACTGAACGAGTTCTGGCTTTTCAAACTTGTCACCACTGCGATAGCTGCGGCTCATACCGCTGCCTGTAACCATGTTACGAAGCTTGCAGTTGTAGATAGCCTGACCCTTACCAGGTTTTGAAAAATCAAATTCCGTGATTTCCCACGGCTGACCATCGATAAGAAGCTTTACGCCCTTGTGCAGTTCACCTGCGCCAATTACTTCACCCATTTTTTTCTCCTTTTGTTTGTGTAATTGATAATATTATAGCAAAAAAGGTTATATAAGAAAACTCTTTACTTTTTCTCGACCTTTACTACGAGAGGCTTATGATCGGAGGTTTTATCATCATTTACGACATAAGACGATAAAACCTTAAATTTTTCCACATTTTTGTTATCTATGGCGATATAATCGATACAAAAATCATCAACTGTCCCAGAAGGTCCAACTGCCTCAGAGCCGTGATACGACCTGCAATTTTCCGGTGACAATACGGCAAAGGTCTTTTT
The DNA here is from genome assembly GCA_017646325.1 of Kiritimatiellia bacterium. GTDB lineage: Bacteria > Verrucomicrobiota > Kiritimatiellia > RFP12 > UBA1067 > RGIG9934. Next base: position 18,431 of record JAGCMU010000075.1, on the reverse strand, counting down.
AAATTCCTTTATTTCTTGAGATGGAGGGAGTGAATTTAAGTCGCCGCAAATGATAATTGGCTTATCCTTCAATTCTTTCGCCTTTTCTGCAATTATTTTTGCCGATTCCATCCGCAACGCCGAATTGCCCTTATTATGAACCCAATGCGTTGAAATGAAATATACATCTTCAAATTCAGCGATGAGCGCCGTTCTTGTCTCTCCCGTTCTTGGAGGGAGGGCAATTTGCTCTACCTTAATAGGCTTTTCCTTTGACAAAATTGCAACTCCATACTTGCCGCCGTTAAAATCTATTGTCGCGCCGAAGGTTGGTTCAAGCCCCGTCAATTCACCAAGCTTTGCCGCCTGATCTACATTGTTAGAGCGCTTGGTCTTTGAATCCATTTCCTGCAGCGCTACGAACCTGGGATTTTGCTCCTTAATGACACTTGCCGTCTTTTCAATATTGAGTTTCAAATCCATACCTGCACAGTGGCGAACATTGTACGTCATAATCGTAAACTCTTTCTTTTCGCCGAATACGAGAGAACTTGCCACCATCATACCTACAAGAACAACTAGCGATTTTTTCATACTTTTTCTCCTTGGAAAATTTAATGATTTTAAAATCAAATAATACCATAAAACCTTTTCTCCGTCACGCATTTTCACTCTTTCAAAATTTCAAAAAAACCCCACTTTCACATTTAAAAACCACCTCCATTTTGTTATAATAATTGCATGAATATTTTACAAATGATTTTTGGCACAAAGAATGCCCGTGATTTAAAGAAACTTCGCCCGATTGTCGCGAAGATCAACCGTATTGAAGAAGAATACGAAAAACAACATTTTACCGCAGAGGACTACCCGAAAAAGACTGCGGAATTTAAAGAGCGTTTTGCGAAAGGCGAAACTTTAGACGCGCTTCTTCCTGAAGCTTTTGCTCTCGTGAAAAACGCCTGCCGCCGCTTAGTCGGGACGACGGCTGAAGTGTGCGGACATACCCTTGAATGGAATATGATTCCTTTCGACGTGCAGCTTATCGGCGGCATCGTTCTCCATCAAGGCAAAATCGCGGAAATGCAAACGGGTGAAGGTAAGACTTTAGTTGCAACGCTTCCTCTCTATCTCAACGCTCTTTCCGGCAAGAACGTCCAGCTCGTCACCGTAAACGATTACCTCGCTTTGCGCGACGCGACATGGATGGGGCACCTCTACAAGTTTTTAGGTCTCAGCGTCGGATGCATCCAGAACTCGATGGACAGCGCCGAACGCCGCGAGCAATACCATTGCGACATCACTTACGGAACGAACAGCGAATTCGGTTTTGACTACCTCCGCGACAACGGCATGGCCGTCCAACCGGAACAGATTGTACAAAACGGCCACCACTTTGCAATCGTCGACGAAGTTGACTCTATCCTTATCGACGAAGCCCGTACGCCTCTCATCATTTCAGGCCCTGCAACGGTATCGACTTCACATCAGTACGTTGCAATGTGTCCGCTCGTAGATAAAATCGTACGACTTCAAATGTCGCAATGTAACGACCTTATCTCTCAAGCGAAAAAGGCGCTTGGCGAAGGCGACAGCGAAACTTGCAAGAGACGCCTTTACCAAGTCTATCACTCAATGCCAAAGCATAAGCAGATGCTTCATATGTTTGAAGACCCTGCAATCCGCAAACTTCACGAAGACGTTGAAATGCAAATGCTTTCGGAAGTCCACAAGCAAGAAGCCATCCAATTGCGCGGCAGTCTCTACTTCACCATCGACGAACGCTCGCGCGAAGTTTCGCTCACCGATCACGGGTGCGACGTCCTCAATCCAGACGATCCAAAAATGTTCGTCATCCCTGATTTGGCAGGGGCTATGAGCCAAATCGACGGAGATGCCGCCATCTCCGCGGACGAGCGCGCCGCTAAGAAGCGTGAAATACAACGAGACTTCATGGAACACTCCGCCCGCGTTCACGTTGTGAACCAATTGCTTCGTGCATACTGCCTTTACGAACGCGACAAGGATTACGTCGTTCAAGACAACCACGTCTACATCGTTGACGAATTTACGGGGCGCATCCTTCCCGGGCGTCGTTGGAGCGACGGGCTTCATCAGGCCGTTGAAGCGAAAGAAGGCGTTGAGATCGAAAAAGAATCGATGACTCTTGCAACGATTACGATTCAAAACTATTTCCGTCTCTACGACAAACTCGCAGGCATGACCGGTACTGCCGAAACGGAAGCTCGCGAATTTAAAGACATTTACAAACTCGACGTAACTGTAATTCCTACAAACCGTCCGATTCGCCGCGTCGACGGCAACGACCAGATTTACCGCACACAACGCGAAAAATTCAAGGCGATCATCGCAGAAGTCGCAAAGCGTCATCAGGCAGGTCAGCCTGTCCTTCTCGGCACGGTGAACGTTGACACTTCGGAAATTCTTTCGCGCATGCTTCGTATGGCAAAAATTCCGCACGAAGTTTTGAACGCAAAGAACCACGCTCGCGAAGCAGAAATCGTTATGCGAGCAGGTCAGCCGGGAGCCGTGACGATTGCAACAAATATGGCAGGCCGCGGAACGGACATCAAGCTTGGCGCTGGCGTTGTTACGATCGACCAAGATGTCATCAGAAGCCAGACTCGTCTTGAAGATAAAGTCCCTGGGCAAGCAAAAACAATTTTGCAGCTCCTTGAAGAAAGACCTCAAGGCTTGCACGTAATTGGATCTGAACGCCACGAATCGCGTCGTATCGACCGCCAGTTGCGCGGCCGCTGCTCGCGTCAGGGAGATCCTGGAAGTTCTCAATTCTACATTTCTCTTGAAGATCCCCTCATGCGTCTTTTCGGTTCCCAACGTATCTCGGGAATCATGGAAAGACTCGGCATGAAGGAAGGCGAGGTAATGGAACACCGCTGGCTGAACAAGTCTGTGGAAACAGCTCAACGCCGCGTCGAACAACAGCACTTTGCAATCCGCAAACGCACGCTTGAATATGATGATGTCATGAACAAGCAGCGTGGCGTCGTATACGATCTTCGTACGCAGGTTTTGAAGGGCTCGCAAGAAGAGGTACACTCTCTCATTCTCGATGTCTTCAACGATGTGATTCTTACGCAATCGGAACGCTTCCTTTCCGACAAAAAACTTTCAGACGGCGAAGCGTTCATCACTACCATCACGACAATGTTCCCGATTGCATTGACGATTCCTGAAATTGAAGCGTTTTACGGGGAACCTGCAAAAGCGTGCGATTTCGTATTTGACAAAGTCCGTGAAGTTTACGAAGACAAGTGCGCAGGCGAAGATCAGCGCGTATTGCCATTTATGGAACGCGGCGTATTCTTGAATTGCATCGACCGTCAGTGGCAGGAATATCTGCGCGCGATGGACGATTTGCGTCAAAACGTAAACCTCCGTTCTTATGGGCAGCGCGACCCTCTTATTGAATACAAGAAGGAAGCGTTCGGAATGTTTGAAAACTTCATGAACACGATCAAGGGCGAAATCGCAACGAACCAGTTCCGCGCGACGACGGCTCAAAATATCCGTGAAGTTGTCGACCGCGACACATCCCGCGTAACGACATCTGGTCCTGAAGAAGGCTTGCAGACATCTGAAGAGATGATTCAAGCAGCTCGCGCACGTGCCGAAATGATGGGACGCCGGCAACGCATGGCTCAAGCCCGTGCGATGCTTTCTGCTCAAACCCAGATGCAGGCGATGGAACGCATCAACGTCGAGTTTGAAGAAGAGGAAGAAACGAATTCTCCATCTTTTGAACCGCCGATACCGACAATCCCCGTCCAAAGAGATTCTCGTTGGGCAAACGTCGGAAGAAACGATCCTTGCCCATGCGGCAGCGGAAAGAAATTCAAAAAATGTCATGGGGCAAGTCAGATTTGACATCCCTCCTATCCTAACAAAATTATCAAAACAAAAAATGAAAGGATAAGAGATATGAAAACAATCAGTCCATTGAAAAAAATCGTCATCGCGCTTCTTATTTGCGCGACGACCCTCACCGTATCCGCCCGCCATCACTATCATCGCCATCACCACCATCGCCATGGTAGAGTCGGTCTTGCGGTAGGCGCGGGGATTTTGGGCGCAGGGATTTTGGCAAACACGATTTACAACGCAACTCGCCCTAATACGGTTGTCGTTGCCCCTCAACCAGTCGTCGTTCAACAGCCGGTTGTCGTTCAACAGCCAGTCGTCGTTCAACAGCCGACCACCGTTGTAAGCACGGGACATTACGAAACTCGCGTCAACAACGTATGGGTTGAAGGCAGATACATCGATCAGGTTACTCCAACCGGTGTAATTCGCACATGGCAGCCTGGGCATTACGAACAAAGAACTGAACAGGTGTGGGTGCCGTAACGCGCTCACGCCAAATCCCTAACACACAAAAAGCGCTTGCGCTTTTCAAGAAAGAGGTAAGTAAAAGTTGGCAAACGAATTTCTTGTTTTTGATCACGTGACGAAACGTTTCGGAGCCTTAACGGCTGTGAATGACGTTTCGTTCTCTGTAAACAAAGGTGAATTTTTCTCGCTTTTAGGTCCGTCCGGATGCGGCAAAACGACATTGCTTCGAATGCTTGGCGGTTTTGAACGCCCGGATTCTGGAAGAATCTACCTTAACGGCAAGGACATCACGGACGATCCGCCAAATATGCGACGCGTTCATACGGTCTTTCAGAACTACGCTCTCTTCCCGACAATGACAGTTTGGGACAATATCGCCTTCTCGCTCAGAATCGCGAAAAAGCCGAAAGAAGAGATTGAAGAAGATGTTGACCAGATTCTTGAAATGATCCGCATGACCGATCACGCGTGGAAATATCCAAGTCAGCTTTCAGGTGGTCAAAAGCAACGCGTTGCCATTGCTCGCGCATTGGTTGACAGGCCTCAAGTTCTTCTTCTTGACGAACCTCTTGCCGCTCTTGACCTTAAGCTTCGCCAACACATGCTTCTTGAACTTGACGCCATCCACGACCAAGTCGGCATCACCTTCATGTACGTGACTCACGACCAGGGCGAGGCTATGTCTCTTTCCGACCGTATCGCAGTCATGAACGGCGGCAAGGTTGAGCAGCTTGATAAGCCAACACAGATTTACGAAGCGCCCCGTTCAAGCTTCGTCGCCGCGTTCATTGGAGACACGAACTTCTTTGACGGGGAAATCGTCTCAACCGAAGGCGATTACTGTACGATTAACGTTTATGGATTTGCGCAGATTTCCGCGTATAACGACAAGAAACTTTCTGTCGGTCAAAAGGTCCACCTTTCCGTGCGTCCTGAAAAAATCCGCGTAACCCTCGCGCCTCCTCCGCCGGAAAAGGGTGCGGGAATCAACGTTTTCCAATGTACCGTTTCCGACATCATCTATCAAGGCGTCTACACAAAATATTGGGTAAAGAGTTCCGACCGTTCAATCTCCGCATTGCGTCCCCACTCAAGATTCCTTCTCGACCAGGAATCTATCACTTGGAACGACAAGGCTTATTGCTGGTGGCATCCCGATGACGGATACATGGTTGAAAACTTTTCCGAAGAAGATGCCTCTTTGATCCACCCTTCTCCACCTGCCCAAAAACCGAAAGGGGAATAAGGGATGACCGATTCAAAGAAAAAATGGCAGGAATTTTTCGGAACATTACCGTCGCTATTATGGTTGACGGTGTTTTTCGTTATTCCGACTTTCATCGTTTTAAAGTTTGCCTTCCACGCAAAGTCGCCTGACGGCGGCGTCGCGCCAGGGCTCACGCTCGAGACATGGCGCACGATTTCAAATCCGAACTATCCCGAAATCATTTGGCGTACAGTTTGGATTTCTGCCGTAACGACTCTCATTTGCGTACTCCTTTCCCTTCCTTGCGCATATTGCATTGCCCGTATGCAAAAGAAATGGAGAGCTTTTGTGGCAGGCTTGATCATGCTCCCCTTTTGGACGAGTTTTATCGTCCGCGTTTTTGCGTGGCGCACTCTTCTCAATCCAGAAGGTTTTCTTCAGCAGGTTTTGATTTGGCTCGGCTTTGCCGACCAAAACACAATGCTCAACTACAACGCAGGCGCAGTTCTCTTGGTAAGCGTTTATTCATTCTTGCCTTTTGCGATAATGCCAATTTACACGGCAGCTGAAAAATTCGATTTCTCGCTCCTTGAAGCCGCCCGCGATTTAGGCGCGCGAAGCTTCTTCGCGTTCAGAAAAATATTTCTGCCAGGCGTAAAGCGCGGTGTCATCTCCGCAATACTGATGGTATTTATTCCTGCTATCGGCTCGTATGTAATTCCAGATCTCGTGGGAGGAACTGACGAGCTTATCGGAAACAAAATCTACCAGCGCACGTTTGGCGACAGAAACTGGCCTCACGCATCGGCCCTCGCGACACTTACGGCTTTCTCCGTTTTAATCCCGTTAGGCTGTGTTGCGTGGTGGATGAAGCGTCAGGATGAAAAGGAAGCCCGCCGCCTTGCAGAAGCTACGGCCCGCAGGCTTTCAGGAGGCACGGCATGAAACACTCGAAATTTGCAATCATAGTTTTAGTCCTCGTCCTCCTCTTTCTGTACTTGCCGATTTTCATCATGGTGGGCGACAGCTTCAATGCGGACAAATACTGCGGGAAGTGGTTGGGATTCACATTCAAATGGTACGGGGCTCTTTTCTCACATTCAAACCGTAACATTTGGATGGCGTTTGAAAGATCGATTATAATCGCCATCACGGCAACTCTTTCAAGCTGCATCTTAGGAACGAGCGCCGCTCTTGCCATCCACAAATGGAAGGGGCGTCTTCAAACATTCCACTACTCGCTCATCTACACTCCTCTCGTGATGCCTGAAATCCTTATGGGTATTTCTCTCTTGATGCTCTTTACGGCTATCGGGCTCAATTGCGGAATGTGGACAATCTGGATTGCGCACACGACATTTTGCGTCTCGTACGTGACAATGACGATTCTCGCGCGATTGCAGGATTTCGATGACCGTATTCTTGAAGCCGCATACGACCTTGGCGCTTCGCCCTGGACGGCGTTTTTCAAAGTCCAGTTGCCCGTACTCATGCCTGGCATTATCGCGGGCGGTCTGCTTGCGTTCACGCTTTCAATCGACGACTTTGTAATCACATTCTTCGTCACGGGCCCTGGATCGGACACTTTGCCGCTTCAAGTTTATTCCATGATTAAACACTCAAAGCAGCTACCTGTAATTAACGCCCTTTCAACCTTGATGATTGTGTTTACGTGTGCCCTGGTCTTTCTCTCACGCATCGTTTCCTCCTACAAAAAGAAGGGACGTTCTTTAACTCAACTGCGAACTGATATCAAAGGAGTAAAATAGAATGAAATTGTCACCAAAAATTTTCTTTGTTTCAAGCATCCTCTTCGCGCAAAACATTTTTTCGCAGGAGAGCAGTCTCGACATGGGCGAACTTATAGGCAAGGAAAGTTTTTGGCAACAATCGTGCGTGGACTTCATTCAAGAATATTCCAATTACGGTTTCAAATATTCTGACAGCAAAAGGCGCTCCGCAACAAGCCAGAAATCGAATCTCGTTTCATATAAAAATATTCCGTCGATGGAAACGCGATGCTACTTCGCGAAAGGCGCGATGTCGAAAGTCGAAATGTTTTTATTCAACAAAGGCGATGCGAAAAATCCAAACTCTTTTTCGAAAGACGAATTGATGAAGCTCGTTGCAACAGTCTCCGAAAAGATAACGCCTGAAGGAAAGAACATCCCGAAAGAAAAATACCGCATGAGCGAGATTAACCATTCGAAGGCTTATGTGTATACGAGAAAATGGACGGATATCAAGCCGAGCGCAACTTTGATGTGGGGCTTTTCAGGACCTCGCGGTTCGGAAAAAGTTGAATTTCTCCGCTTGAGTTTTTCAAATGAAGAAACTTCCATATCTGAATCAGAGCGCAAGCAAGGTTCAAGCGCGAAGGCGACAAAGTCGTCTGTCTTGAGCAACAAGAAAACAAATTCGGAAGGCGACGTGTGGGTGGCAAATGTGCCGATGGTCGACCAAGGGCAGAAAGGGTATTGCGCTGTTGCCGTAGCAGAGCGCGTTCTTCGCTATTATGGCAACGACATAGACGAACACCAAATCGCGCAAATGGCAGGATCGTCCGCCGACGGAGGAACGGATGTCGGCAAAATGATCACGGCTATTGAAGCGATCGGTAAAAAATGCCGCCTCGGATTAGCCCACGTTGCCCGAAGCAACTTTTCTCTCGGAAAACTTGAAAAGCAAATAGCTACATACAATCAAGTTGCAAAAAAAGAAGGCAAGAAGCCTTTGAATATTTCCAACTACATTGTAAAGAGCGGAAGCCTTATCACGTATTACCCTACGAAAATTTATGAAGATATGGATCCTAAAATCGTAAAGCTTATGGCTCTTAAAGACGGTTCAGGATACAAGCGTTTTTCAAAAGGCGTTCGCCAACAAATCAATGCGGGCATTCCACTTTTCTGGGGTGTAACATTAGGAATTTTTAAAGAGCCGGAACTTCACCAACAGACTTTTGGCGGACACATGCGTCTTATCATAGGCTACAACGACGAAACAAAAGAAATCATCTATACAGACTCATGGGGCGTTGGGCATGAACTTAAAAGAATGCCTGAAGATTGGGCGTGGGCAATCACCAAAAACGTCTTTTATTTGAAACCACCGAAAAAGTAAGGGGAATTATGGACTTATCAATATTGGTAAATCAATTCAACATCGTTGGAAGACTCGTCACCGTCGTTCCTTTTGGAAACGGCAACATTAACGATACGTTTCTTGCGGTATTTAGAAACACGTTTACGGAAACTCAAGTCATTCTCCAAAAAATCAACAAATCCGTATTCCCTCAACCCGAGGTGATAATGAGCAACATGCACACTATCACAACTCATTGCCACAAGCGGCTTGAAGAAGACGCAAACGATTCTTTAGACGACCGCATCTGGCAAATGCCACGGGTCGTGCAGACGAAAGACGGAAAAGATTACGTAAAAGACGAAGAAGGCAACTTGTGGAGAGTTATCACGCGAATTCTTTCCGCCCACGCGTTTGATACGGCGCAAAGTCCCGAGCACGTGATGGAATGCGGCGCGACATTGGGACACTTCCATTATCTCGTATCGGACATGAATCTTGAATCAATCGTAAATCCTTTGCCCGGTTTTCATATCACGAGCAAATATCTTGCAAAGTACGATGATACGCTTCAAACTTCTCCAGACGCGAAGGAAAGACTCTCCTCTTCAATGGAAGCAAAACGCCTTGCAAAATTTATTGAAGACAGAAGAACTTTTGCGCTTTGCCTCGAGAAGGCCGAAGCTTGCGGCACGTTAAAGCGGCGCATGTTTCATGGAGACCCGAAAGTAAACAACATCATGATCGACGACTTTACCGGCAAGGGAACTGCCATGATCGATCTTGACACCGTCTCCCCGGGTCTTATCCATATCGATTTTGGCGATGCAATCCGCTCACTCTGCAATCCTGCAGGCGAAGAGGAATTGAATCTCGGAAACGTCACTTTCAATGAAAATCTTTTCACCGCTTTCTGTAAAGGATATTTCTCACAGGCCGGAGCATTTCTCACGGATGCCGACCGCGAATATCTTTACGATGCGATTTGCCTGCTCCCGTTTGAATTGGGATTGCGCTTCTTCCAAGATTATTTGAACGGCGACAAATATTTCAAGATTCGTCAGCCCGGGCAGAACTTGAACCGTGCGCGCGTACAGTTCCGTCTTTGCGAAGCGATAGAAGCGCGCGAAAAAACCTTACGCGACATCATTGCAAAATTTTGATTTAAAAGAAAGGCAAAACCTATGAAGATAGATACCATCTGTGTACAAGGCGGCTGGAAACCGAAAAAAGGCGAGCCGCGCCAACCTCCAATCGTTGCCGCAACGACATTTAGATATGAAACGACCCAGCAAATGGCCGACTTGTTCGATTTAAAAGAATCCGGATATTTTTATACGCGTCTTCAAAATCCGACGAACGACAATGTCGCGGCAAAAATCGTCGAGCTCGAAGGCGGCGTTGCAGGTATGCTCACATCTTCAGGTCAAGCAGCTTCCACATACAGCATTTTGAATCTCTGCTCGGCGGGCGACCACGTTGTTTGCAGCGCCCACATCTACGGCGGAACTTACAACCTTTTCAACGTGTCTCTTCGCAAACTCGGCGTTGAATTCACTTTTGTCGACCCAGACGCAAGCGACGAGGAAATCAACAACGCTTTCCGTCCCAACACAAAATGTATGTTCGGCGAAACGGTGGCTAATCCGTCTGGCAAAGTTTTGGACCTTGAGCGCTTTGCAAAAATCGCCCACTCAAATGGCGTGCCGCTCATCGTGGACAACACGTTCCCGACACCGGTCCTTTGCCGCCCGTTTGAATTCGGAGCCGACATCGTAATTCACGCGACGACAAAATATATGGACGGTCACGCCGCGCAAGTCGGCGGCGCTATCATAGACAGCGGCAATTTCGACTGGGAAAAACATCCTGAAAAGTTCGCCTGTCTCGTCGACCCGGATCCGTCATACCATGGACTTTCATACACGAAAACATTTGGCAAGGCGGCATATATCGTAAAAGCAACGGCTCAACTGATGCGCGATTACGGATCGATCGCCTCGCCGTTTAACGCGTACATTCTCAATCTTGGCCTTGAATCACTCCACCTCCGTATTCGCCGTCACGCCGAAAACGCATACAAAATCGCAAAGTGGCTTAAGACGCGCGAAGAAGTTGCATGGGTCAATTATTCAGGTTTGGAAGATTCTCCATATAAAGCACTTTGCGAAAAGCAATTTGACGGCGGGCTTCCAAGCGGCGTTTTGACGTTCGGCATCAAGGGCGGTCGTGAAGCGTCCATCAAGTTTATGGATTCTTTAAAAATTGTTGAAATCGTCACTCACGTTGCCGACGCGCGCAGTTGTGTTTTACACCCGGCTTCCCACACCCACCGTCAGCTTACGGATGAGCAGCTTCGTGCGGCAGGAATCCCTCCAGACTTGATTCGTTTTTCAGCCGGCATTGAAGATGCCGACGATCTCATCGCCGACATCGAACAGGCGTTGGCTCAAATAAAAGAATAACACCATAACATCCTTTTGCAAATGAACTTGATAAAAGAAATCTTTTCTCGTACAAATGCAACTTGGATACTGTCTGTTCTTGCAATAGCGTCAGTCGCCTTGGGATTTCTCGGTGCAGAGAAATCCATCGACTTGATGAAATACTATGCGGCAATCACCACTGTAGGTGTTGCCGCCGCATGTTCTCTTATTGCAGTTTTTATAGGGAAAAACATTCCTGCCAAAATTCTTCATCTCGGCTTTGCCTTTGTCCTTGCCGGCTGGGTATACTCTCAACTCACATCGCCTACTGGAGGAGCGATGCAGCTTTGCGCCGAGATGAAGAATTCATATTCGCTTCCAGACGACGATACACGATTTACGCTCGATTCCTTCACTATCGATTATTGGGAAAATTCAAAAGCGATAAAACAATACACGAGCAAAGTTTCGCTGAGCAACGGGCAAAAAGCGACTATTTCCGTAAACCACCCTTTTATATTCAACGGCTGGTGGATTTACCAGAATTCCTACAAGCGTATCCCTCACCCCCACACCGGCGAATATTTTTACTTTACGATTTTGCAATGCATTAAAGATACCGGTCTTCCTTTCGTTGCACTTGGCGGAGGACTGATTCTTTTAGGAGCCGCACTATGGATGATGACTTTCATAAACTTCATAAAATTCAAAATTAAACCTTTCAACATCACGCGCCCGCTCTTGCATAAAATAACTGTCGCGCTTTATTTCTTCACTTTCCTCTGCACGGTTGCAATGCTTATCCACCGTACTGTTGCAACAGGTCATCCCCCGATGCAAAACATGTACGAATTTTTGATGTGTACAACATCGTTCATCCCTCTGCTCACCTTTGCTTCCGCTTTTCGCGACAAAGAAAACACCCTCCTCGTCGACGCCGCCTTACAAACGCTCATTCTCATTCCTATTGCATTTTTCATGAATGGCGACGTTCGAAAATTGATGCCTGCCTTGCAAAGCCCTTTATTCATTCCGCACGTCGGAGCATATGTGATAGGATATGTGATTTTAGTCCGTGCGGCTTTGGGCGCGGGCCGCAGATTGGTCGGCGCGGGATTTTTTCTCCTCACATTGGGTCTCGTTCTTGGAGCACTTTGGGGGAAAATCTGTTGGGGAAATTGGTGGCAATTCGATCCTAAGGAAATGTGGAGCCTTGCGACTTGGCTCGTATACGCCTCATTCTTTCACGTCGCTCCACGCCTGTCTGAAAAACAAAAGACGGCATTTTTGGCACTTGGCGCCATAATGATCATTTTGACTTTAACATGGATTAACCTTTCACGCATTTTTACAGGGATGCATTCGTACGCATAATGTTTTTAAAACTCTTTATTCTTGCTGCGTTATTTGCAGATGTCATTGCTGGAACTTGGAACTTGAAATGGTTTCCGAGCTCCAGAGCGGAACATCGCGCAAGTCCCGCGAAAGAAGAAAAAAACATAAACCTTGCAGCAGAAACCATTTCTTCAAGTCTTGTGAAAATGTACGAATCAGCTCCAAAGGATTCAGGCGTTATTCTCTTTTTCCAAGAGGTACGCGGCTTTACCTGCATGACGAATTTGACGGCAAACACAAAAATCCCAAATCTTTCTCTCAATTGCGTTACGCGCTTCAAGGATTGGGACGGACGATTGCAATGGCAGCAATGTGCAATCGCAAGCACCCTTCCTCTCGTTGATTCAAACTGGAGTTATTGGAAGCGTCCAAAAAAGATTTTCCCTCCGAGAGGATATGCCTACGCTTTGTATGACGGAGGCAAGGACGGATTGATCGCCTGTTTTTGCATTCACTTGAAAAGCAATTATGGCGCGTCTTCACCCGACAAGAAAAAAGACAATATGAAAAAACGGGAAGTGTGCGCCGAACAACTCGTTCAACTTACAAAAAAGCTGAAAGCTCCCGACGGACGAAAAATATCAAAGGTAATCATTGCAGGCGATTTCAATACAGACGCGTGGGCTGAATATTTCAAAGATGAAAAAACCATCACGGTTTTAACGGATGCAAATTACATCAACTGTTTTCCAAAGGATACACCGTCAGACGAAAGAAGTACGCACCCTGGGAATAAAAACTTCAAGGACGCTACTCTTGATTATATTTTCTATCGCGGATTTGATTCGTCCGTGAAACGCTACATTGCTCCACCTTCACAAGTATCCGATCATCGCCTTCTTTGGCTTCACTTGAAATAAAAAAAAGAGCCACTTGAAATCAAGCGGCTCTTTTTTTCATTCTGCAGTTTTTAATCAACCAATCACTGCGATTGTCTGACCCTTAACTACAGCAGCGCCTGGAGCAACGAGGAACTTTACAACCTTACCAGCGCATGGAGCCTTGATAGGATTGAAAAGCTTCATTGCTTCAACGATACAAATCGCATCGCCAGATTTGACTGAATCGCCTTCTTTGGCGAGTTCAGGCTTGCCTGGAGCAGAACTGCGGTAGAACGTTCCGTTGAGCGGAGCGAGAACGGGAGTACCTGCCGGGATTGAATCATCCTTTGCTGGAGCTTCTTCCTTTGCTTCTGCGCTTGAAACGACTTCGCCTGCCGGCATATCAGCAATTACGCCTGTACCGCCTGCAGCCTTGAGAAGTTCAACGAGAGCATTTCCGAGCTTTGCAGCCTTGAGAATCTTGTCGTCAACCTTGGCTTCGGAAACATTTGCTTCCGCCTTTTGGTTTTCAACATCCGCAGGAATTGGATCGCGTTCACCTTCCGGTTTTGCGCGCCACTTGAAGTAGTCGAGAGCAACTTCAGGGAACTGGCAGTAGGAAAGAATATCTTCTTCGCTCTGAATGAACTTTGAAGGAATATCCTTTGCCGCAGCTGCAAGACCTGGCTTGATGAGATCTGCCGGGCGGCAGGTAATCGGCTTCAAGCCGCCTTGAAGTTTCTTTGCGAGCTTCTTTTCAATTGGAGCCGGAGTACGGCCATAGTAACCTGCTGCATAGTTCTTCGTTTCGTTAGTAACCATTGAATAACGCTTACCAGAAAGAACGTTGAGCACACTCTGAACACCGACGATTTGAGAAGTTGGCGTTACGAGCGGTGGATATCCCATGTCTGCACGCGTCTTTGGAAGTTCTTCGAGAACTTCGCCCAAGCGATCGAGAGCACCCTGCTGAGCAAGCTGGCTGCGGAGGTTTGAAATCATACCGCCAGGAATTGCGTGAACGAGTACGCCTGCGTCAACTGGTTCAACCTTTGAAGAGGATGCTGGCTGACGGACCTTCTTGAGGTCGATAAAGTAATCGTTGATCTTTGCAAGAGCAGCAACATCAAGACCTGTATCAAAGCCTTCAGATTCCAAAATGGAAACCATAGTCTCTGCTGGAGGCTGGCTTGAGAAGGAAGACATTGTTGAAATGGCAGTATCGACGCACCCTGCGCCAGCTTCAACCGCCGCCATATACATAGCCGCAGCCATACCGCTCGTCATGTGCGAGTGGACTTGAATTGGCATATTTGGAAGAGCCTTCACGAGAGCTGCCGTGAGTTCGCGAGCTGCGCCTGGAGTAAGGATGCCGGCCATATCCTTGATTGCCAAGGAATCGATACCCATTGCTTCCTGTTCCTTTGCAAGCTTCACATAAGCGTCTATGGTGTGAACTGGCGAAGTGGTGTAGCAAATCGTACCTTGAGCATGGCCGCCGTATTTCTTGACGGAAGAAATAGCCTTTTCAAGATTGCGTGGATCGTTAAGAGCGTCGAAGACACGGAAAATATCCATTCCATTTTCACATGCAAGAGCTACGAAACGTTCAACCACATCATCTGGATAGTGCTTGTATCCAAGAACGTTCTGACCTCTCAAGAGCATCTGCAAAGGAGTCTTCTTGCAAACAGCCTTGATTTGGCGAAGACGTTCCCATGGATTTTCGCGGAGGAAGCGCATGCACACGTCAAACGTTGCACCACCCCAGCATTCGAGCGAGTAATAACCTGCGTTATCAATCGTTTCCGCGATTTTCAAAATATCATCTGTTCTAAGGCGTGTAGCCCAGAGAGACTGATGGGCATCACGAAGAGTTGTATCTGTGATGCGAACTTTCTTAATTGTGTCTGTTTTTTTCATGATGAATATTATACCATATTTCTTTTTGACGTGAAACTACAAACTATTTACACTCGCCGATAACCGGCTTAAGCGCCTCCGCCCAGATTTCATATCCTTTTTCGGACGGGTGAAGCTCGTCTGGCATAATGGATTTTGGCACCCATCCCGTTGCGTCGACGAGCTTATCGTTAAAATCGACCCATGTTATCTTTCCGTCCTTTTCAGCAAACTCCTTAATCAAGGCGTTTGTGCGATTGTTGCGTTCGCGAACAGACGCATGTTTAGATTGGGCGTTGGAGCCGCGCGGGAAAATCGGGTGGAGCACGATTTTTGCATTCGGCTGTTTTTGACGGATCATTTCAATAATCTTTTCAATTGCAGTCGCGACATTTTCCGGCTTTGTCGATTTAGAAGAATTGTTGTTAGTGCCAATCATGAGAACGACGCACTTCGCCTCATACCCGTCAAGCTCGCCATGAGCGATACGCCAAACGACTTGTTGCGTACGGTCGCCGCCATAACCGAGATTGAGAGCTGTTTTTCCTGCTGTTAACTTCTCCCAGCTTTTTTTATGTTTCCATTCCCAAAAGTGAGTGATGGAGTCGCCAAGCATTACCAAATCAACCTTCTTGCCTTTGAGCTTTTGAATTTCATTGTGACGGCTAAGTACGCGATTTGCCCACCAATAATCGCCAAAAAGGCCAGGGTCTCTCGTCTTGTCCTTAGTACGGTCGGACATTCTTGCGCTCGGCGTTATTTCCTTGATCGCCCCGTCTTTCTTCGCCGCAAAACAACTCGCGGCCATAAAAAGAGCAGCTAATGCCACAAATATTTTAACATTCATATATCATCTCCTTTTTTTATTTAATCGATTATCAATTCACCTGAAGTCATCTCTTTTACAATCCCCTTGTAAAGGGTTTTGCGCGGAACATTCTTTTTTATAACACATGGGATGTATTCGCTTGACCAGCCGCGCGACTCTTCGCCACTTTTTTCTACACACACTTCCACTTCTTTTCCGACAAAAGATTCGAAAAACCTTTCCTTACGCTTCGCGGCATCATCGAGAAGAATCCGAACGCGTTCATGGCGGACATCCCTTAAGACAACATCTGCCATCTCCGCCGCAGGAGTTCCCGGCCGCTCCGAATAGGGAAAAGCGTGAACATTGACGAAATTGTGGCGCTCTAAAAACTCGCGCGTAGCCTTGAAATCTTCTTCTCTCTCCCCAGGGAAACCGCAAATAACATCGCATCCCAACATCGCGTAATTGCCAAGACGCTTTCGGAACGATGAAATGAACTCGTCGATTTCC
Source organism: Kiritimatiellia bacterium (assembly GCA_017646325.1). Classification (GTDB taxonomy): domain Bacteria; phylum Verrucomicrobiota; class Kiritimatiellia; order RFP12; family UBA1067; genus RGIG9934. Next base: position 1,922 of record JAGCMU010000075.1, on the reverse strand, counting down.
GCAGAATTGTAAGGTCTTTTCATCCGCTCCAAAACATAATCGCTTGCCGACTGCAAAGAGACGTGCAGAAAGCGGCAAATGTTTTTATTTTCAACGAATGCGTCAAGAAGTTCATCATCGCAAATGCACGGTTCATAGCTGCTCAATCGGATGCGCTTGTCACCATATTCCTTTGCGAGCGTATCGATTAAGCCACCGAGCCCCACGCCTTCGCTTTTATACATCGACAAATTACACCCTGTAACGACAAATTCATAATACCCGATTTCAGCAAACTGTTCCGCAAGTTTTTTTACGGCGGAAAGAGAAACCGATACGCTCTCTCCTCTAAATTGAGGGACTATGCAAAAAGTGCATTTACCACCGCACCCATCCTGCACTTTCAAATACGCCCTTGCAGTTGACGATGGAGCTTTTGACGGGAGCGAAACTTTTTCCTCTTTCGTTTTTCGCGGCATCCCTGGCAGACACCCGACGACGCGCACATCGCTTTTCGGATAATTTTCCTTAAGGCGATTTATGAATTTTCTGCAATCCTTCTCCGCGCGCGCAGTCACTGAACACGCACGGACGACGATGACATCGGCAGAAGAGTCATCCTCCACCACCTCGTGACCGCTGCAAATCGCCTCTGCTTGTTCTTGCAAAGTCTCAGCCCGATTCAAACGGCATCCGAAGGTATGGTAACTAATGCGCATTATAAAATCACTTTCGCCTTTTTGCAAACATACAAGAAGCGATAATTGCCGTCACGGGAGCAACGAGAACAAGCGTAAAACTGCCAAGCAGCGTCTTTGCCGTCTCGGCGGAAACGAGCGTGGAGTTTAAGAAATCAATTGGATCCGTCCCTTGTGAAAAGAACATCATAAGAAGCGTCAAATAGCCGCCGGAATAAGCAAGGAGAAGAGTCGTTGTCATCGTTCCGACTACGCTTCTTCCGATTCTCATCCCCGAAGCGCAAAGTTCCTTTCTCCCAAGTTCCTTGTTGTGCAACGCAACTTCCTCGATACCACTTGCAATATCGATAGCCAAATCCATTATCGCGCCGGAGCTGGAAAGGATCATTGCCCCTATAAAGATGTCTTGCAAATCCAATTTTTCATATCCTGAAAAAAGAAGTGTCTGAACATACGGCATTGTCGCGCCGTTAATATTCATCAGCCATCCAAAAAGGTGTGATAGCGCAAGCCCTGCAAAAACACCGACCGTCGCGCCGAGAAAAGCGGAAACACCTTTTTTCGTCGCCCCTGCAACGAGGTACATAATGACGAAGGTCATAAGTACTACTGCACCAAAACAAACCCATGAAGCCGTCCATCCATGCAATGCGAGGGGAATAACACCCTTCCATATCACTAAGCAGCTGAACAAAAAACTCAAAAGCGCCTTAAGGCCAGTCCACCTTCCAAACCAGCATAAGAACACGCAAAACGAAGCGAACAAGACTCCCGCCCACCCAAGACGCCAATGATCACGCGCAACCAGGGTTGAGGTCTTTGCCTCATCGGTGTCCTTCAAAATGACGAGTGCCGTATCGCCCACCTTAAAGAGCTTGTCTATCTCAAGCTGTGAGCGCAAATCATTTACTGCAGTAAACGTCTCGCCCTTCTTAGGACCGCTCAGAAGTTGGGCCTTTATGATTTGCGTTCCGTATTTCAAAAGCCCTACGTCAGTTATCTGCGACTCGTCTGTTTCAACAACCTTCGCCCTTACCGCCGTACCTTCATTTGCCGTTAATGGTTGCGGCTGCGGTATAAACCACAGCCCAACAGAACACACCACTAAGAAGACGGCAAGCACCACCTTCAGGGAAAAGTATTTTCGCAAATCAGTCATCGCTCTTATAAAACTTTTTCACCGTTTTTCCGATATCCGTATTATCAAGGAAGCCAGCAAAACGCTCACATTCTTTTCCATAGCAT
>JAGCMU010000074.1 GCA_017646325.1 Kiritimatiellia bacterium | reverse complement strand
GGCTTCAACTCCACGGCGGGCAAGAGCCTCGACTGTCGCATCAAATTCTTCTCTGATTTTTTTTATGTCAATCATTTTGAATCTTCTTTCTTTCAAATGTGAAAATTAACTATAAGTATACCATAAATAGATGGAACAGGGAATAGGGTGCAGGAATAGGTTCTGCTACCTGTCATCAATATTTTTTAGGTAGAAGTTTATTTAACAATTCATTAAACCTGTATGGGAGCGTTGATAAGAACCACGTTGCAAAACGCATTGGCCAGGGGAATGCAATTAGTCCAATATTTCTATCGGCACGAGACAAGATGATTTTTGCCGCCTTGTCAGCTTCCATGAAAAATGGCATCGGGCATTTGTTCCTATCTGTAATTCGCGATCTTACAAATCCCGGACAAATGGCGCTCACCTTTATGTTTTCGTCTTTTAACATCCCTCGTAAAGAAAGAGCCCACGTCTTTAGGCAACTTTTAGTGGCAGAATACGCCGGGCACGAAGCAAGAGGACCATATCCTGCAATTGATGCGGTAATGATGATTTGAAGTCCCTTTTTTCTCTCTGATTCTTTTCGTTTCCTAAATAACGTTATTGCAGGAAGAACGGTGTTTACTGTTCCATTGACATTTACAGCGAATGTTTTTCGCACATTTTCTTCATCTTCAATTCCCGTTCCGACTCCAGCATTTGCAAAGATTCTCTCAAGAGGGGATATGTTTTCACATTCGCAAATCCACGTCCGAGTAGCTTCTTCGTCACGAACGTCTAAACATTTTGCGTAGACGTTTTTTGCTCCAAGGTCTTTGCATATAGAAAGAACTCCATTAAGACGCTCGGTATTTTGACCGCACAAAAAGAGTGTGTCGCCGCGTTTAGCGCATTCAAATGCGAGAGCTTCTCCAATTCCAGATGAAGCGCCAGTGATGAGTGTAGTCATAAATTTTCCTCTTTGTTATGCACGTGGATGGAATTTGCGATGAACTTCAGAAATACGCGCTTCATCTACGTGTGTGTAGATTTGAGTAGTGTCGATAGTGGCGTGACCTAACATGTCTTGGATTGCTCTAAGGTCTGCGCCGTGCGAGAGAAGGTGGGACGCAAAACAATGGCGAAGAACGTGAGGGGAGACGAGCGACGGCTCGATTCCGCATGATATGGCGCGCTCACGTATCATTTTAAAAATACCCGCCCTCGTAAAAATCGATCCTAAACGAGTCAAGAAAATGTAGTCGGCCGATTTTTTCTTCGCGAAGAAGGGTCTCGAACAAGTTAAATATTCTTGAATCGCTTTCCCTGCCGCCGCCCCAACGGGGATTATACGGTCCTTTGATCCTTTGCCCGTAATGCGCAGCAGTTCTCCGTCATCTACAAAATCTGTAATTTTTAAAGCGCATAATTCAGAAACTCTAAGCCCGCAACCATAGAGTATTTCAAGGATTGCCCTGTCTCTCAAATCGCGCGGAGTCTTTTCGTTGATGGAGGATATGAGTTTAAACATATCTTCTTCAGTCAATACGCGGGGAAGGGGACGTTGCCGTTTTGGCGATGTGATTCCGTCAGAGACATCTTTTTTCAACAAGCCTTCCCGTACAAGATGTGTGATAAAAGATTTTATGGCAGCAAGAGCACGGGCGCGACTTGACGCCAAACGTTCTTTCTTTTTTAAAACATCGAGATATTCCGAAAGTAATTCTTTAGTGATGCAAGAAGGTTCGGTGATTTTTTTATCAGATAAAAATTCGTAAAATTGCCGTACGTCTCGTCCATAGGCTTCTTGCGTATTTGCGGAAAGTCCCTGTTCAAGAATTAAAGTTGATTCAAAGGACGCTATGGAGTTGAAGAGATTGTCCACGGTTTTAATCGATATTTGTCCCGACAGATTCGGGTTTTACGCCATTTGCGGTAAAGCCCGCTTCTGCGATAGACATTTCAATGTTTTTCTTTGCAATTTGCATAGAATCGTATTTTAACGTGATTGTACGATTCGCGACATCTACTTTTATACTGTCTTTAATCACACCGCTGTAAACGCTTATAGAATTGACTATTTTCGTTACATTATTCTCTTTCAATTCCGGAATAGAGATTGAGAATTCCCTTACATCTGTACGACGACACCCCGTCAAAGCGAGAGCGGCGAGAAGAATCATCATAATAATTTTCATAATTTATTCCTTGAATATGTTTATGCGTCACAACGGTGTAAAATGGCACGCTTGAGAGTGAGCGGATCTGAATATGCGACACCTGAATCGGCAGGCAGTCCAAATGCGAGACGAGTCACTTTCACGGCGTTTGAAGGGGATGGGAAATTCCGCAAAGTTTCAACGATATATCCAACCGTAGCATCGCCTTCCATGTCGGTAGATAGGGCGAGCAGGATTTCGGCGATATTTTCGCGTGCAATTCTGTCTTTTAATTCTGAGATGCGAAGCTTTTCCGGCCCCACATGTTTTACGGGCGAAAGTTTTCCGCCAAGAACGTGATACTTCCCTTTGAAAGCTCCAGATGCATCAACGGTTAATACATCGGCAGGTTCTTCAACGACGCATATTATGTCGCTTGAACGCGAAGGATTTGAACAAAGCGAACACGGGATTTGATTCTTTTGAGTGAACGCTCCGCATTGGGGACAATATGTTACCGTATCACGTGCGTTAGTTAATGAAGAAACGAGGGGTACGAGAAGGCGTTCCTGCTCGCGCAGGAGCGCCAATGCGGCACGTCCCGCAGAACGTTGCCCGAGACCAGGCAACTTCGCGAGCGTGCGCATCAGATTCTCGAGAGGCTCAATCATTATTTTCCGAAGAGAGATGAAAGAGCGCCCATATCACCGCCACCTTGCATGAGCATCTTTGCCATAGTGGACTGGAACTCCTGACGCGCTTTTCTTGAAGCGCCAGAAATGACATTAAGAAGCATCGTTTCAAAGCGGTCGAGTTTTTCTTTCTTGAGATCTTCCCATGCTTCAGGGGTGATCTTGATTGATTTTAAGCTTCCGTCACCTGCGGCAATTGCAGTAATGCCCGCATTTGAATATTCTGCAGAGATATCCTGCATCATCTTTTCCATCGCCTTTGCCTGTGAGCGGGCTTCTTTGATTTCTTTCAATTTTTTAAATCCGTCTAATAATGACATGTCTTTTTTCCTTTTTATTTTATTGAATATTTTTTCATTTTATACGACACGATACGTGCCGTCGTTTTTAACGCGCGAGCGGTAGCGGAGATGTTTTTGCTGTTGGCTGAAAACGCTTGAGAAATAATATTTTTTTCAAGCATTTCAACTAAATCGTCAAGAGCTTCGCCTTTCCACAAAACTTTTCCCGCCACGCT
>JAGCMU010000073.1 GCA_017646325.1 Kiritimatiellia bacterium | reverse complement strand
CGCTAAGCGCGTCTCGGATAGTGTTGCGTTGAGCGCAGTCGTCGATCTTCACAAGCGCGAAGAATTATGAGTTCGCGCGGTGACCGAAACTTGTTCTTCCCGATTACAAGCAAGGGATGCGGATGCTTAATCTTTCCTCTCTACCGCTAGCGCTAACCACTAACCGCTAACCACTAACCACTAACCGCTAACCGCTAAACACTAACAGCTAACCGCTAACGGCTAACAGCTAACCACTAAGCACTAACGACGGATTTTTTCTCTCCCTGCGTATAGAACGCATCGGCACGCTCTGCAATGTTGGCCAAGTGTCGCGAAACCTTGCGGATTTCGGAAAGAAGCTCAATGAAGAGAATTCCGATTTCAGGTGAGCAGAGCTTTTCTCTCAAGCGCATAATGTGCTCTTGTTCGTATTTTGCAACGAGTGAAACTACTTCATCCTTAATGGAAAGAACTTGTTTACGAACGGCCACTTCGCCATTCGCAAGAAGAGTAAGAGATTGCTGCGCCTGCTTCGTAAGAAGCTCCATAAGGTGCCAATATTCCTTTTCGGCATTGTCGCTAAGCCTCTTATTGCCCTCGTCGAGCGCGGCAATGATGCGGCGGATTACCGAGGCGTGGTCACCAATGCGCTCTGCATCGTTCACGCAATGAAGAAGCATTGGAATGTGAGCAGCCTGGTCGTGCGAGATGGGCTTTTCCATGAGCTGAGCCAAGTACGACGAAATATCGGCCTGGCGCTCGTCAATCTGCTGCTCAAGCTCGTCAAGATGCTCGGAGAGGCTCGTGTTCTGTTCGTCATCATGGTCGTAAAGCTTGAAAGCGCAGTTGACGGCACGCCAAGCCTTACCGAGCATTTTCCTAAGAACAGTGGTCGCCTGCTGAAGCGCCACGCTTGGGGTGTCGAGAAGAATGGGTTCGAGGCGACGGTATTTGATTTTCGATTCTTTTATAGGGATAATTTTTTGGCACAGAGACGCCAGCGGTTTTACAAAAGGTAGAAGGGCAAGTGTAGTAAATACGTTAAAGAAAGTGTGGGCGTTTGCAATCTGGCGCTGGATATTGTCGGCAGGCGAGAATTTGCGGACAATCGAGAAGAAAATCGATTCACCGTTCCAGATGATGCAGAAAATTCCCAGCATTATAATTATGCCAATTACATTGAAAAGCGTGTGCGCAAGTGCAGCTTGCTTAGCTACTCTATTGGCCGTGAGCGCTGCAAGTTGAGCAGTGATGGTCGTTCCGATGTTTGAGCCGAGAACGAGTGCAACGGCCGTCTCAAGGTTCATAAGCTCCGGCGCATTCATTGCGATGCTAAGGATGATGCCAAGGCTCGCCGCGGAGCTTTGCAGAATGCATGTTACTATCATTCCTACGCAAATTGCCCCGAGTATCTGAAGGGGTGGTATGAAGCCGTTTGCCAAAGGTGCACAGTGGAAGATCTTGAACATGTTTGAAATCGCAGGCAATTCAACGAGGCTTTTCATTTCAGAGCCCATCATGCCCATTCCGAGAAAGAGAAAACCGAAGCCGAGAATTGTCTGCCCCCAGCCGTTCCACGAACGTTTCGGGATAAAAAAGAGGACAAGGCCGATTATTATCGCCGGCATAATGATGCTGTCGATTTTAAAGGCGATAATCTGACCTGTTATGGTCGAACCGATATTTGCACCGAAGATAATACCCAGCGATTGCACTAACGTAAGCAGCCCCGCATTGATAAAGCCGATAACCATCACAGTTGAGGCGCTCGAAGAGTTCATCACGGCCGTTACAATAGCTCCTGAGACAACTCCGACATATCTATTTATTGAAAAAAGTTTGAGAATCATCCGCATTCTCTCGCCTGCAACGATATTTAAACCGTCGGCCATCATTTTCATGCCGTAGACAAATATCGCAAGTCCGCCCAATGCCTTAATCATCAACTCAATCATCTTATACCTTTTTTGATTTTGTTATTTTGTTTTTGTTATTAGAAAATTATTTTTTCAGAATCTTCGGCCCAAAAGGATACCTTCCGAAATCAGGCCCGTAAACGGCAAGACCGCCTCCCGTAGATTCTATGCGGATAGTTACTTTTCCGTCTTTGACTATCTCTGATGGAATTTTCGCCTTGACTAAGTATCCGTAGCTGCCGGCTTCGTGTAGCGTCGCATTACGCGGCTGCGAGGCCCATGAGAGAATGCCTCTGTGATCGGCAGGATCGTCGGGAAGGGTGCACGTCTTGATTTTTTTGCCGTTTGCGTAAATTGTAATTTCGCTTCTTTGCCGCTCGCATGATGTTTGAGGATAGCTGTTGGGGTTTTGCGAACGGTTACAGAATCCTCCGCCGAGCATATAGTCCAAGTCGCCTGATTTTGAAAGGTTTTTGTTGTCTTTCGCGTTAAGCCTCTTTGCTGAGAGTTCTGCTATGAATGTGCCTTCTCCGTCGCATGGAAGGACGTACTCAAACCAGCCTTTTCCAAATCCGTTGTGTTTAAGCCCTCCAAGGACATTCGTGTGCCCAATCGACCATGATGCCTTTGGCTGCTCAAACTTCTCGTCGTTGCCTTTGACGCGGAAGCAAGTGAAGTTTCGGGCAACGGCCTCGCCGTCAGCAAGGAGCGTGAAATTGATTGTTCCTGCCGAAGTAACTTCTGGCATTTTTACTCCGATATCCGCAAATTTTCCGTTCTGCCACGGATAGGCGCGCGTGTTGCCTTCAATGCTCCTGCCTTTTTTCTTCTTTAAAACTCCTGTGTCGTCGAAGTATCTCAATTCGTATGAGAGGGTGAGTTTCTTGCCTGCAAGAGCCGATGAAGTAAGCGAGATCCAAACGGGAATCGTTCTTATTTCATTTGGTTTGCTGGTGCGGCACATTTCTTTATCAAGTGAAATGTAGGCGTCAGAGTGGAGCGTTGAAAGCGACATTCCAGGGAACAACTCTTCAATTCCAGTGAATTTTGGCGAGCGATCAAACCTCACATAACCGTTCCATTCATTCGTAACATCGTGGTGTTCAGTATAAAGCCAGCCAGAGCATTTCATATGGCGGCGGAACGCGTCGATCATCAGGTGGTAGTCCCATGAGAAATCGCAGTCTCCTGTCGAACCTCTATATCCCCAGACATTGCCGCATTCGGAATTCATCATCGGCTCATCGCCTTGACGTCTGTCTCCGATGTAATTGTGCTTTGATCCTTTAAAAGTGTTTTTGCAGACATTCTCAATCGTATTGTCCCAGTCGTATCCTGGCCTATACGCATGCCAAGTGTTGATGTCTGTAACAACATGGTCTGAATTGCAGGGAGAGTTGTCTTCAACGAAGCGCGTAGGGTCGAGAGCTTTTGCCTTTTGGAAAACTTCTTCAACTTTCTTTTGAGTTTCAGGTGTATATTCTCGTTTTTTACCGCCAGACCCGCCTGCGCCGAGCCCCATAGAAAGTGATCTGTTGCAGAAAAGTCCCCATGTTTCGTTAAAGAGCGTCCATTGATACACGCTGGGGTGGTTGAAGTCGCGCTTTACCATATCCTTGAAGCATTCCCAATGTTCGCGGAACATATTCTCGGAAACATCGCCCCATGCGCATGGAACATCGGCTTGGATAAGAAGCCCGAGTTTGTCTGCCCAATAGAGTTTGCGCGGTATTTCCACCTTAATGTGAACGCGGTTGCCGGTAAGAGCGAGTTTTTTCGATATTTCAAGTTCGTTCTTCATGAACTCGTCGCTCGGGAACGTATACCAGCCTTCAGGATGATAACTCTGATCGAGGCAGAGCTGGAGATAGACGCATTCGCCGTTGAGAGCGATGTAGTTCGATTTCGTCTCTTGATTGCGCACTATGGAAAATTCGCGCATTGCGAAATACGTGTTGACTGTGTCGTCGCCGATTTTAACAACAGCGTCATAAAGGTGAGGGGATGAAAGCGACCAAAGCTGCGGGTTGGGGATTTTGATCGTAACTTTTCCTTCCTTTTCGCCTTCATTGATAGTGAATTTCGTTGTAACTCCTGCAGTTTCGATGCTTCCCGGGATGTCGCTCAAAGCTGGGGAGGGGAGATTGATGATGGCTGTAACTGTGCCGTTTGAAATGCAAGGGATGAACTTAACGGAATCGGCCCACGTGTTGCCGCGCGCCTCAAGGTAGACAGTTTGCCAAATTCCGCGCGCGTTGCCGTAGCCTTGTTTTCCGTAAAGGTAATGCCCGTTGCGGGATTTTTCGTCGTTAGGGTCGTAGACTTTTATTTCAACGAACTGTCTTTCTCCATGTTTGACAAGGTCGGTCAATTCAAATTCAAAAGGAGTGTAGCCTCCAATATGTGTACCGAGCTTTTTTCCGGCGAAATGAACAGTGGTATCGTGGTCGCTTGCACCAATTACAAGGAAGACTTTTTTGCCTTTCCATTTTTCAGGAATAGTGAGGCTTCTGCTGTACCAGGCTGTATCGCCCTTATCCTCGACGCCTGAGAGAGGGCTGCCCCAGCCGAACGGCACTGAGATTGTGCGATTGTAGTTTGCTTCTCCTTCAAACTTAAAATTCCATTTGCCGTTGAGGTTGATCCAATCGTTTCGGCTCCAATCAGGCCGAGGATGCTCCGGAAGGGGAATCGAATAGATGTCGATATTGCCTTTTGCGGCGATTTTCCCTTCGTTGAATACTGGCCAGCCGCTGTTGTCGCGCGTAAATTCTTGAAGGAAGAGAGTTTCTTTGCCGCCAATTTTGCAGGTGAAGAACATAAATTCGCGCCCGGAAGGCGAAGAGAACATCTCTCCTACAGATGCTGGCGGCGGGCAATTTTCGTATATTCCTTTTGAAAGGATTTTTGAGCCGTTAGTTTTTCCAAGGCTATTTTCGCTCTTATCGGTAAATTCTCCGTCGATAGCGTTAGAGCGGCAAACTGTCACGAATGATTCTTCCTTGTCACGCGATACTGTGCAGAGAAACCATGTTCCGTTTTTGTAATGAATCTGCGCTCCGCCATGTAATGTGTTTTTTGCAATGGCTTTCATTACAGTTTTCGATTTTGCCCCCTTCTTTGCAGAGCGGCCGTTTGCTGAAAGTTCAATGCGTTTAATTACGGCATCTCCGAAGAACATCCATATTTTAGATGATGTGGAGTCGATCGCTATTTCGGGGTTTGTTGCTCCGCTGCTACTGATGACAGTCTGGCGATCCTCAAAGGGACCGATCGGGCTTTCTGAGCGGTAGGAAAAGATGGTGTGGTTTTTCCCTCCGTTGTTCACGGAGAGATATAGTATGAAGTAATTCCCAATTTTTGCAATTTCAGGAGACTGTACAAAGGTGTAGCCTTTGCTTTCCAGCCATTCTATTTCTCTTTCATCAAGAAGACGCTTGCCTGTATCGTACCAGTCGACAAGGTTTCCTCCCGTGTAAATGCGAAGGGATGAGGAAGAGGCGTAGAATTTTTCGTTATTTTCAGTCCAGATGGTTGCACCTTCGGCATCGGTAGATAAAACTGGATTGAAAAAGTCAGTGTAGGTTTCTCCATTGGGCCCTACCGCTGCAAGGGAGGTTAGAGAAGAGAGTATGAATGAAGAAACCGCAATAACAAACGAGCAGGCTGAAAGTGATTTCATGCCAGTTTCCTTTAATTTGCAATTTTTGTTGCTGTTCATTTTTTTACGTAAGGAGTTTTTTTCCTTAAGTAGACGGATATTATACCATTTTTTTGTCCTTTTGAGTTTACCCTCTCGCTCGAAGTCTGGGGCCGCGCATTTTGGCGAAGCGGAGTGTGGCAAATATGGTATAATACGAGCAATCAAACAATCAATACAATTAAGGAGGTTCAAATGGGAGCAATGATATTCTTTTCAATAATAGCGGTGACTGTTCTTGTCGCTATAATCAAAACAGCAGTTATAGTCCCGCAGAAAACTGCATATATTGTTGAGCGTCTTGGCAGGTATCGTTGTACGCTTGATGCAGGGTTTCATATTCTTATTCCTTTTCTTGACCGCATCGCCTATCGTCATAATCTTAAAGAGCAGGCGATTGACGTGCCGCCTCAGGAATGTATTACAAAGGATAATATCGCAGTTTCCGTCGACGGAGTCCTCTATATGCAGGTGATGGATCCTGCCAAGGCAAGCTACGGTATTGGAAACTATCTTTTTGCGACAACTCAGCTTGCGCAAACTACAATGCGTTCAGAGATGGGTAAGCTTGACCATGACCGTTCTTTTGAGGAGCGCACTGCAATCAATCAGGCGATCGTTTCTGCAATCGATAAAGCTTCCGATCCGTGGGGCATTAAAGTTACGCGCTATGAAATCAAAAACATTACGCCTCCTCAGTCGATTCGCGATGCAATGGAAAAGCAGATGCGCGCCGAGCGTGAAAAGCGCGCGATGATCGCCGAATCGGAAGGTGAACGCCAAGCGAAGATCAATAGAGCCGAAGGCGAAAGGGCTGAGGCGGTTGCGCTTTCCGAGGGCGAAAGAGCTCGTCGCATCAATGAGGCTGAAGGTAAGGCGAAAGAGATTCTCCTCGTTGCCGAGGCGCAGGCGGCGGGAATTGAGAAAGTTGCCGCTGCCATTGAAGGGAAGGGCGGGCTAGAGTCCGTCAATATGCAACTTGCGCAGCAGTATCTTACTCAGTTCGGCAATCTCGCCAAGACAAATAACACGATGATCATTCCCTCTAATCTTGCTGACGTGGCAGGAGTTTTGAAAGCCTGCACGAGTGTCGTCAAGAAGATTGAAGGATGAACGTAAGAAAAAACTGAGAAAGTTTATTTTCCCGCGCCGAGACGCTCGCTGATAGTGGCGAGATGGCGGACGAGGTTGCGGTCGAGGGTGCGCTCAAGGAAGGGGATGACTTCATGGCGCACCTTATTGCGTTCAATGGAGACATCTGCGTTTGATGCGTCTTCTCTCCACTGTTCGTTGTATTTGCGCAGATAGTCTTTCAGTTCGCTGTCGCGGCAGCCGAGGAGGGGACGGACGAATTTGATGCCGTTGACTTCGCTCGTTTCGCGAATGCCTGAAAGAGACATTCTCTTGAGCTTCATGAGAAAAGTTTCTGCGACATCATCCATGTGATGTCCTGTCGCGACGGCATCAAGCTTAAGTGACTTTACGCATTTTGCGAAAAAGGCAAGGCGCACGCGGCGTGCTGCCATTTCAAGCGACTCTCCTTTGCGGCGTTCTACTTTTGCGTGGGTGCCGCGAAAAGGAAGACCCAATCGTTTTGCCAACGATTTTACGAATCTGTATTCCTCTGCACTCTCTTGTCTCAGACCATGGTCGACATGGAGAATAACGAATCTTTTTGAGGCGTTTTTCTTAGTTCCGCCTTTTGTAAGCAGGAAGGCGAGCGCAACGGAATCAGCACCGCCGCTGACGGCGATTCCGATGCGTCCTGAAGGAAGTATAGATCTTTTTATGTTCACTGTTGCAAAGTATACCATAATTTTGGTATACTACGCACCATTCGTTTGGTAAGCGGGCGTAGCTCAATGGCAGAGCTCCAGCCTTCCAAGCTGGCTACGAGGGTTCGATTCCCTTCGCCCGCTCCAGAGGAAGAATGCGGCCAGAGTGGCGTAATGGCAGCCGCAGCAGACTCAAAATCTGCCGTACGTGAGTACGTGAGGGTTCGAGTCCCTCCTCTGGCACCAATCTTTTTCTAAACGAATCATTTTTTCAGGAGGGGTGTCCGAGTGGTCGATGGTGCAACCTTGGAAAGGTTG
>JAGCMU010000072.1 GCA_017646325.1 Kiritimatiellia bacterium | reverse complement strand
TCTTGAGAGAAAGCGTTGCCTTTTCTGGTGTAGTACGGAAAGTTGTATAGCCGATGTCGCCCCAGTGTCCTGTTGATGGCAAGCAAACACTACGCATAATGGCGCGCTTGCCCCAGCCGCAGGAGCTCCATCTTTCGTACCAGCGGTGGTCGTGCCCATGGATATAGCCCTTTACATTAGGGCAGTTTTCCATCATGAAACGCGCCAAGGATGTTTTTTGATCAATCTTAAGCTCGTGAATCGGGAAGTGTGAACCGACAAACACTTTGCGTGGCCATTTTGGAAGTTCAGCCTTGATCCATTCGATTTGATCCGGGTCAAGCTTACCAGAAACAGGCCCCATATCTCTTTCTGCACGCTCGTCTTTACCCTGCAAGCCGTCGAGCATTAAAATGTCGGCATTGGAATCTGAAGAGACGGAAACGATTTTTCCTGGAACGAGAAGGCGCTTGTCATAGCCTTCATACGTTTCAAGGAATGTCGAACGGCGGTCGTGGTTACCCATACCGATTGTCACCTTGATTCCAAGATCCATCATTGGCTTGATGATCTTGTAGGATTCCTCGTAGTCACCCTTCATACCGCTGAGGAATGCGAGGTCGCCGAAAATGACGATGTTTCTTGGCAATGGATCCATACGCATTACGTCGGCAACGATTTCTAAGAAATAATTGCGCTGATAGCTCTTGCCGCCTCCAACGTGAACATCGGAAAAGAACACTGAAAGAGATTCATCAAAGTTTGCCTTTATGTTAGTGAAAATCTTTTCAGATGCCACTAATGGCTTTGCGAGTGCAAAACCTGCACCAAATAAACTGGCGCTTCTCAAGAAGTCACGACGTGAAAACATCATTTCAGTATTCCTTTCTTGTTTTTGTTATTCGTTATTTTTTTTCTGGAACATCGGCTTTCTTTTCTTCCTTCTTTTCTGCCGGCTTTTCATCGACGGCATCAGCAAGTTTGAAAAGATCGTCGTTTGTAAGAAGCTTTGCGGCATCGCTTGCGCGAAGGAGGTCCTTTTCAAAGCGCTTTGCGTCAAAACGCTTTAAAGTAGAAATGAGGTTGTCAATGCGGATTTCCTCAATGCCTTTTTCGTTTTTCTTCAAATCTTCAAGTTCTTTGACGGCGGCATCGCGTTCCTTTGCAAAGCTTGCGTCGTTTTGCTTTGCCAACACGCGGCAACGGATCGCTCCGATTTTTGCGGTGAGCACGAGAGAGGAAGATGCGTTTGATTCGTCTTTGACGAAATCGTCGTAAGCCTTTTGCGCGTCGTCGTAACGCTTCAATCCTTCAAGGGCGTATGCACGGCCGATAACGGCGATGTCGATGTATGAAGCGCTGGAAGCGTTGTTTGCAATGACTTCGTCGTACGTCGCAAGGGCTTTGTCGTAAACTCCTGAATCGTAATATTCAGATGCGAGACGAAGTTTGAGAGGGACGCCGACTTTGGTAGAACCGTATTGCGCAACGGAAGCTTCCAAATCTGAAACGTTTACTTGAGAAGAGTATGCTTGGGTAACGGCGGCATTCGCAGCGGCGTCACGGCTCTTGAACCAGCCTTTAACGCCATAAAAGGCGCCTGCAATCATACCTACAACGACGATCGTTGCAATTGTGGATTTGCCGTCCTTAACCCACCAATCGTAAACGGGAACCAATTCCGGTGGAATGTTCTTTGGGACGCCCTGCTGGCGTTCTGCGTCTTTCGCCATATTCTTCATGTTAATATTGTCACTCATGTTTTTCACCTTGTTCTTTCTTTGGTGGATGATAAATAAAGTTCTTCCCATTCTTTCAGCACCGACAAGTCGCGTTTTTCGGCCTTTGCCATAATGCGGTTGTAGATGAGTGCTGATTTAAAATCGCGATTGTAAACGAAGCGCTTCTTGCCTCTTGCCGGGGCGATGGAAAGGCGCTTGGCGGAATCGATAAGAAGAATGGAAGAGAAGTAGACCTGTTTAGGAATCTTCATTGATTTTGAAAAAGTGCTTAAGGCATTGCGCGATCCGATTTCCTTTGCCATCGCGGAATAAAGGACTGCCGCCCGAATGCTGTTGGAAACTCCATCGGCGTGTTTTTTGAGCATTTCTTTTTCGTATTCGTCAAGAGCTTGCAAATGTTTCCATACGATAGAATTTTCGCCGCCGTCTTTTGCGATGAAATCGGCGAGTTCCGGCATAAGATCTTTCATCAAGCCGTAATTGTACATCATCTTGAAAGCCGGCATGGAAACGCCGTATGAGAAAAGACGGAATATCTCTTCGCAAAGGCGAGGGACGCTTGCAGTCAAAATATTTGAATGAAGTTCCTTGATTGCCGAAAGAGTTTTCTTTTCTATTGTAAAGCCGAGGCGAGACGAAAATTTAATTGCACGCATCATGCGGACGGGATCTTCGCGGAAACGGATCATAGGGTCGCCGATTGAGCGAATGACACGCTTTTCAAGGTCTTCAAGCCCGCCGACCCAATCGATGACGGAAAATGTCGTTATATCGTAGAAGAGTCCGTTGACTGTAAAATCGCGGCGATATGCATCTGTTTCGGGCGTACCGAAAGTGTTGTCTTCAAAAGGACCTTCAGAAGCGTGTTCAATAATTTCGCCTACCGATTGAGAGTCCTTGCGGAAGGTTGCCGTTTCAACTATTTTCCCGGGGCCAAAACAGATGTGCGCTAAACGGAAGCGGCGGCCGACGAGAAAACAATTTCGAAAGGCGCGTTTTACTTCGTTTGGGCGGGCGTCTGTCGCCACGTCAAAATCTTTGGGTGTGCGGCCTAAAAGCAAATCGCGTACGCCGCCGCCGACTAAATACGCAGTATAGCCAAGATTAGCTAAACGATATAATACCTTTAAAGCTGTCTTGTCTATATTTTTACGAGAAATACAATGGTCAGCACGAAGCCTTATGATAGGCTTTTTGTTGCCCTTCTTGCATCGCCGTGTTAATTTGGCTAAAAATTCAAACATATTATTCGAGTTATTATGCCAAAAAAGACGCGAAAAATCAACTTGAAAATTTATGCGGTCGCTTTTTTCTATCCTTAAAAGACGGCTGTAAATTTCACGACAACATTTTGGTTGCTTTTCCTTACAAAAAAATGTAAAATTAACAAGTTAATGAGGAGAAATAAGGACAATGAGAATAACTTCGTCTTTTAAACAATTTTTGGCGGCAATGGCTGTTGGTGCTGTTGTCGGAGCTGTATCATGTCGCGCAGAGGACGCAGCGGAAGCGGCCGCCCCTGAAGAAGGGAAAGAGGCATCTGCTGAAGTCGCCGCCGAAAAGAATTTCAATCCATTCACAAATTTGGTCCGTTGCCAACTCGCAAACGGCAACGTTGAAGTAAGACTTCCTGGCGGTGATTGGCAGGCAATTCGCAAGGGCAAGTATTATCCTCTCGGCTCCTCTTTCCGTACGCGCAATCAAGTGGAGGGCATTGCAGGAGAGGCGATTATCGCATTTGGCCCAGTGAGCACGGTAACGTTGAGAGGCGAGGCTGCAATTACGACGAAAGAGATTGAAATCGGAGCGCCGTCCCGTGAAATGACGGTTGATTACGGTAATGTCTCCATCACTCTTCCACGTACGCTTAAGGATGGTCTTTTTAAGGTAAATACTTCGGCATTTGAAGTATTCAACATGGCTGGCGAAAGTACCTTTACCCGTACTATTGATGCGGCTGGAGATGGTGACGAAACGGTTGTCCGTGTCGTCACGGGCGCTATCGCGTTGAACGGACGCCACTACAAGATTGAACGCATGGGGGCTGCAAATCAGCTTCGCATCCGCTCAACGGCTGACGAGCTTTTCACATCTCTCCGTGGAGAGAGCGGCGATTTCTTGATTAAACTCGATCAAGGCGTTATCCAGCAAATCAAAGATTTTGAAACGGGCGAAAAGGTTGCTGTTGATGTAAATCTTGATTTCCAGATGTCTCCTCAATGCGTTATCAAGATTTGGCGTTCAAAGGCAGAAGTCGGCGGGCGTGTTGTCGTTTCAACGATGACGTTCAATGCCAATGGTGATTTGGTCAACCGTCGCGTTTTTGCCGAAAAGAGAACAGAGGTTAATTCGGGAGAACTCGTGATTGCTCCTGAGTCGGAGTCTGAGGCCGAAAAGAAGGTTAAGGACGCTGAAACCGAAAATACGGAAACAATTGAAGCAGAAGAAAAGAAGTCGGAAGACTCCAATTCTGAAACAGTTGAAGAATAAGTTTTATTGTAACTAAACAAAAAAAAGACAGGACAAAAACAGTGGTTATTCAGAAATTCAATCGCCTCATCCGTAATAAATGGGTCTGGGGTATTTTCGCAATATTGATTTCGGTTTTCTTTGCTTTCGATTTTCTTTTTTACGAAGATCGTTCAAATGACAAAGCGATGAATGGCGTCGGAACGCTCGCAGGTGAAGATGTTGATGCAATGGCTTTCCAGAACGAAGTACAAAACATTCGTGGTATCGGCCGTCAGCGCGATTGGGAAACTCCTGTGCATGAAGTGAACAAGACTGCATGGGAAAATCTCGCTGCAGCGAAGGTCGCCAAAGATTATAATCTCGCTTCAAATGACAGCGATTTGCAGAACGAAATTTATATGAGTTGTATGCGTTGGCGCATTTTGGGCCAGCAAGGTCAATTTGATTATGGCCGCTATGAATCATTCTTGAGAGATGCTCTCGGTGTCAAGCCTTTGGAATTTGAAAATTATCTTCGCCGCGTCATTACCGCGTCAAAGGCGATGAACGTAGTTCCAATGTCTGCGCGTTGGGTCGCTCCTCTTGAACTCGAGTCTGCCGTCAATGACCAGACCGACAAGTTCTCTATCCGCATCGCAGCTTACACCGATAAGGATGTAAAAGTAAAACCGCTTGACGAAGCAGCTCTCAAGAATTACTACAACGAGAACACGAATTCTCTCGCTCTTCCCGATCTGGTTTCTGTACGCTATATCAAAATCAAGGCCGATGACGCCGCTCGTCTTGCAAAGATTTCCGTCTCATCGAATGAAGTGTTTGATTTGTACGATTCCGTTTCCGCCGAGCGTTATACGACCGATACGACGAACGGTCCGGTAACAAAGGCTGTCGGCGAAGTGTATGCCGAGCTTGAAAAGGAATTGAAGATTATAAACTCAATTGAAATCATCAAGACGAACATCCTCTTCCGTGCATATCCTGTTGATTCTGATAATGTCGTAAAGGCAAAGGACGATATCTTCAAAAAGATTGCAAAAGAAGAAAAGCTTGAAATCAAAACGTCTCCGCTTTTCTCTGTCGCTGGCGGCAAGGTCGTAAAGGGCTTTATGGTTTCTCCGTCTTCAATCGCTCCTGGATGTAAAGATTTTACCGAAAAGGTGGCTGAAATCGATCCGGAAAATGTTGATACACGTTATAACATTGCAACGAGCGAAAAGGAAGTTTACTTCTTTGAAATCGCAAAGACGGTAAAAGCTCACATTCCTACATTTGCCGAGGCAAAGGAAATTATTCGCCCAGACGCAGTCAAGGCTGCAAAGCAGAAGGCGTTTAAGGATTTCGTAAACTCAAAGCGCGCTATCGCAGCAAAGCTTGTCGCTACAGGCAAAGCTCTTGATGCAAAGGCAATCGGCGCTGACAACGTGTCAACTTCCATGACGTTTACCGTTCAATCACGTCCTTCTTTCCCGGATTCAATGGACGTACTCAAGGCCGTCGCCCGTCTTGACAAGGGGCAGGTTTCTGAATTCGTTTCAACGGCAAACCGCCATCGCGGTCTTCTCGTATACGTTGAAAACCGTGAAGCTGGCGACGACGGCAAGTCCGCTTTGATTCGCAGTGGTATCCAAAGTGAATTGGGTTCTTATTACGGCAGATCTTTGGGCGGCAAGTGGCGCGAATGGAATTTGAATGATATGGGTTTTGTCACGACGGCTTCTTCGTCTGTGACACCTGAAGAAAGCGCTGAAGTGTCCGAATGACCGTACGCTTTACGCTTTTGAATGAGTCGGCAGTATTGCCGACATACGCCCATCCCGGTGACGCCGGGATGGATTTGCGTTCCATAGAGGATGTCGTAATCGAGCCAGGCAAGCGTGCGCTTGTGAAAACGGGGCTTGCGATGGAGTTGCCTGAAGATGCCGAAGCCCAGGTGCGTCCGCGTTCAGGGCTTGCGATTAAAAACGGTATTACTGTTCTTAATTCGCCTGGAACGATTGATTCCGGATATCGCGGCGAAGTTGGCGTTATATTGATCAACCATGGCGAAGAAGCGTTCCATGTTGAAAAGGGAATGAAGATTGCGCAAATGGTTATTGCAAAAGTAGAACACGCAAAAATCGAAGTTGTAACCGAGCTTTCCTCTTCTGACCGGGGAGCGGGCGGGTTTGGTTCTACGGGAGTTTAAAATGGCATTGTCTGTTGTCAAGTATGGTTCGGAAGTGTTGCGCAAGAAGGCTCAATTCGTTCCGGTTGTTACAGATGAAATGTTGCAGCTCGTTAAAGATATGCTTGTTACGATGCACTCCACGAAAGGTGTCGGGCTTGCTGCTCAGCAGGTCGGCCGTTTGGAATCGGTGTGCGTTATTGAAATTCCCGAGGGATGCGAGGATGATGACGAGACGGAAGAGTTTAACGCTTCTGCCGTTGAAATGCCTCTTGTGATGTTCAACCCTAAAATTATCAGTACGTCGGGAGAGCAGGACGGCAAAGAAGGGTGCCTTAGTTTCCCGTCTATCGGCGGCGAAGTGACGCGTCCGTATGAAGTCGTAGTTCAATTTATGGATATTAGCGGAGCGGTTCGTATGATTACGGTGCGCGGTTTTCTTGCCCGTGCAGTAATGCATGAAACGGATCATCTTCAAGGAGTCCTTTATATCGATCACATGAGCGAAGAAGGACGTAAAAAAGTTGAAAACAAATTATTGAAACTCGCCAAGAAAAATGGCGGAGTACTTTGAGTTTATGGAAACAGCAACTATTGAGTCGTGGTTGAAGGCTGGTTTTGAAGCGGCCTTCCCTGGTAATGATTTTTCAAATGTCACCGCGCTTCCCGCAACTGATTCGAAGTTCGGTGACTTTCAATGCAATAATGCGTTGGCGTCGGCAAAAATACTCCGTTTGCCTCCGCGGGCGATTGCAGAACAGGTGTATGCAAAACTCGTAGAGTCGCAACCGAATTTCATTTCAAAACTTGAATTGGCAGGCCCTGGCTTTTTGAATATCACCGTGTCGGAGGAATGGCTTGCGGAACAGTTGTCGAAATTGGATAGAGATGAAAACACCGGTATTGAGCAGGTCGGCAAATCAAAGAAGGTCGTCATCGATTATTCTTCTCCGAATGCCGCAAAACAAATGCATATTGGGCACATCCGTTCCACCGTCATCGGCAATGCAATCGATCGCCTTTATCGCAGTATCGGGTATGATGTGATTGCGGATAATCACCTTGGCGACTGGGGAACTCAATTCGGTATTCTCATTAAGGGATATCGCGAATGTCTTACGCAAGAGGAAAGAGATAATTTAACAGTTGCGAATCTTGAAAAGTGTTATGTTCTTTCGGCGGCAAAGGCGAAAGAAGATGAGGCATGGAAGAATTCATGCAGAGAAGAGCTCGTAAAACTTCAAAAGGGCGATGAAGAAAATGTTGCGCTCTGGAAGGCGTTTATTGAAATTTCCATTGAAGAATTCAACCGTATGTATAAACGCCTTGGTGTAAAGTTTGATACGTATCGTGGTGAATCATACTACAATTCAATGATGGCGTCGGTGGTGGATCGTTTGGTAGAGTCCAAACTCGCCGAGCCGAGCGAAGGTGCTCTTATCGTTAAGTTCGAGGAAGAAGGGCTTCCGATTGCGATAGTCCGCAAGTCTGATGGCGGATTTAACTATACGACGTCTGACGTTGCTTGCGTGGAAAGCCGAATCAAAGATTACGATCCCGCTGAAATCATTTATGTGACTGACGACCGTCAGCAATTACATTTTAAGCAATTTTTCATCATTTGCGCAAAAATGGGAATGAAAGCAAAATTGGTTCATGTTCCATTTGGATTGATGAGTTATGGCGGCAAGGCGATTTCGACACGCGAAGGTAATTTGATCAAGCTTGATGATTTGCTTGAAGAAGCTGTCCGTAGATCGAAAAACATCGTTCTCGAACGTACACCTGATTGTCCTAATGCAGATGAATTGGCAGAACAAATCGGCTTTGGCGCGGTGAAGTATGCAGACCTTTCGCACGACCCTGCAACTGCAATTGATTTCAATTGGGACAAGGCTCTTGCTCTTGAAGGAAATTCAGGCCCATACCTCCAATATGCGTATGCCCGTGTGTGCAGTTTGATTGAAAAGTATTCTCAGCTTCCCGATGCAAAACCTCTTTCAGAAGGGGAATTTGTGTTGTCGTCGAATGTAGAGAAGCAGCTTGCTTTGCAGCTTTTACAGTTTGGCCCATCTGTATTGCGTGCGGCGCGTGCGTATAAGCCTTCCGTGCTTGCAGATTACCTTTTCCAAACGGCGCAGCTTTATTCAAGCTTTTATCAGCGCTCGCCCGTATTGAAGGCCGAAGCTCAAGTCCGTGACAGCCGTATCCGTTTGTGTGCGTTATTCGGCAAAGTGTTATCAAATGGTCTTCATATCCTCGGTATTGAAACGCCTGAAAGGATTTAATTATGGCAACGCTCAAACTTGGAGTTTTAGGTTCGGGTTCCGGTTCTAATATGCAATCGATTGTTGATGCAAGCGAAAAAGGAGAACTTGATGCAGAAGTCCGTCTCGTGTTGGCGGATTTCCCCGATGCAAAAATTTTGGATCGGGCAAAACGCCATGGCATTAAATGTCAGTACCTTGATTGCTCTCCTTGGAAGACAAAACTTGAAGGAGCAGCAGAAGATGAATGTATCCGCCTTTTGAAGGAGGCTGGCTGTGATACGGTTGTCCTTGCCGGGTTTATGCGTATTGTAAAAACAAAACTTCTTGAAGCGTTTCCAATGCGTGTACTTAATATTCATCCAGCGCTTCTTCCTGCTTTCCCAGGCGTTCATTCGTGGACGCAAGCACTTGATTACGGGTGTAAAGTGGCTGGCGTGACGGTTCATTTTGTAGATGCAGGAACAGACTCAGGTCCCATCATTGTACAAAAGGCTGTCCCTGTTTTAGAGGATGATACGCCAGAGACTCTTCATGCCCGCATACAAGTACAAGAGCATATCGCATACCCAGAAGCACTCCGCCATCTCGCCGCAGGCCGTCTTTCCGTCTCCGGCCGCCGAGTGATTGTGGGTTGATGGTGGCGGACGGAGCCGCCACCTCAGGACTAATGGTGGCGTTTTGATATGGTGTCTGTCACCATATCAATGTTTTCGGCGCGCGAGGACGCTCGGTTTCCTAAAAACGTCTTTTCATGCTTCATAAAAATTTGATATAATATTGTCCATTGGGGTGCTACTATACATCGTGTATAGGTGCTGAGAAAATACCCGTTAACCTGATCAGGATAATACCTGCGGAGGAAAGTATGACTGAGTTGCAGTATGCTCGTATGGGCATTGTGACCGAAGCGATGAAAAT
>JAGCMU010000006.1 GCA_017646325.1 Kiritimatiellia bacterium | reverse complement strand
GCTAATCCACATAACCTCAATATTACGCTTTTTAAGAGCCTTAAGCGCCGATGCAAGTCTTTCCTCATCCCCACTTAATGAAACTCCGATTATGATAATGCGTTTAAGCTTTCCTGTGTAGGATTCCAAAAACTCCGGAAGCCTGCGGCGACTCATACCTATTACATCAGCATCGCCACCTAACGATTTCAAAGCGACCGCCGCAGCTACAGAATACTCCTTCCAGCCCCATCCTGTTAAAATTAACGTTTTATACATATACCCTCCTTTTTTAAATTTTATTAAAACAAGTGTATCATATTTAACTACAGTATTCAATATTTGAACTCGAAAAGTTCAATATATAATGCGATTATGCAACGAAAAAAAATCGTTGTGAAGATTGAGGGACAGTGTAAAGGGATGGGAACGTTCCCGTTTAATATGTTACTTTACAATTAAATAAAAACCGGGGAATGGTCGATATTCATACGCTCCGATATCAACAGCTTTTCCTTCTAAGCGAAAATGGCGTTTCTCGCAACTTACATCAAGCGTTTCTTTTTCTATGATCCAATCAAGATCCATCCCCTTGTCAACAAGAGGTGATTTCTTCGACAAAGAATAGTCGTGATCAATTGTCGGATCGGCCTTTACAAAACCAACAGCCTCTGGAGTTGCGTCTAAAAGCAAGCAATTATTTACATCTTTCAATTGTTTTACGCTATTTGCGTCACAACAATTGAAAAAGTTCTTCTCTACAGAAACATCGCTGGTACTCGGATAAAAAACTGTTCTACTTTCTGCACACGTATTACCGTAAAAGAGACTATTGCGTACAACAGAATTACTTGAAACGCAAATCATTCCACCGTATGCACCAAAGTGATATCCATTTTGACTATTATGTGAAAAGGTGCAATTATCAACAATAATATTACTGGGTGAATCGGCAGCATAGGAAACCGCCACCCCATAGGACTGCCTTGCTATATTCTTCTCAAACAAACAATTTCGAATACAAACGTCTCTTGCTCCCGATTGGATTCTAATGCAAGAGCAGTTATTTTTAGATATAGAATTAAAGCTATTACCTATAAATTTACAGTTTTCAAATATACTTCCTGTTCCAACATTAAAAAGGCCCAACGCACCATAACGATCTAAAGTATTACCTTCAACTACTAAGCCGTAAAATTTAACCTTTTGATTACGATAGGAAAGAAGAGCTGTTGCAGCAACACCATTTGTTAGATAATTACAGCGGAAAACACAATTTGATAAGTAATTGACAAATGATTTTGTTTGAGAAGTGTTATCGTCGTGTATAAAATCTCTATTAATAATATTTCCTTCAAATACACATCCCTCAAAATCACATTGATAATCATAAGAATCATTACGAATTATTATCGGACCTTTGGTGTTTTCTAAATTAGAATTCACATTTCTTAAAAACTTGGAATTTCTGAAAAGAATGTGTGCAGACGCACAATTCCTTAAATACATAAACACGACACTGTGGTAAATATTGTCTGCAAAAGTACAGTCGTCAATTATAGCTGGTAATCCATAGATGCATCTTCCATATCCTGCTGAATTTGGACCAAAGTAACAACCTCGGATAGTGCCGCCTGCACTTCCAAAAAAAACACCGCCTCCGCCTGCAAAATAGTTAGGAGCATTTTTTGCAGTATTATTAATGAACGTACATTTTTCAACGACCGTATCTTTATCCCCAACACACAAAGCACCGCCACCATGGGGATTAAGTTGATTAATGTCACAAACATTATTTGTGAAAAAACAATTTATAATGATAGATTTATTTTTCGCATAAATCCCACCGCCGCCAGAGTAATTGGAAGCCTTAGTGATAAGCAAATTACAAGATTCAATAACGCAATTAGTTATAATAGCGCCATCAGAATGAATTCCTCCGCCGCCTGCAGCATTATTATTTATATTTGCATATCCATGTTTAATGGTGATACTTTTAATGACTGAATTAGCTTTAGCGCTGACACACCTTATTGTCCCTTGTCCATCCAAAACGACATCTTCACGTTTTCCCGTAGCGCTTTTAATCGTCACCCCCGCAGCGACCGCAAGAGTAGATGACAATTTATATTCGCCTTTTGGAATGGAAATCACATCCCCTTCTACGCTTTTCGAAACCTCGTCCGTAAGCCACGCAACATCACCTACTGGCAGGTCGGCTACGAGATTTAAAGAATAAACACAACAAATTAAAAACAGGAAAGCCTCGATTTTTTTACACATACTCACAAACTCCTTATTTATTTTCTAAACAAATTATAAAACATTGATAGAAATAATTCAATATCTTTTGTAAAAAAAAAAATGCTTCGCTCTACGCAGGATAAAAACGTGCCAAGGCTCTGTTTACATCTGGAACGGCAGCGAGTAATCTTTTTGTATAATCGCTTTTAGGGGATGAAAAAACTTTTTCCGCGTCGTCAAAATCTTCAAAGAGCCCATTTTGCATGACAGCGACCTTGTCGCAAACGTTACGAACTACCGCCAAATCGTGTGCGATTAAAATAACAGACAATTGCAACCGCTCGCGTAATTCGCGAAGAATGTTCAATATTCGTGCCTGCACACTTACATCAAGAGCACTTACCGGTTCATCCGCCACCAACACGCATGGATCTAATGCTAAAGCTCTTGCAATACTCGCACGCTGACACTGCCCTCCGCTCAACTCACGAGGATAGCGATTTAAAATTGCTGATGGCAGACCAACTAAATCTAAAAGCTCTAAAATTCGCCCTTTTTTATTCTCTTTGCATTTTCCATGAACGCTCAACACTTCATCAAGCATCGCATTTATTGTCATACGGGGATTTAAACTACCCGTCGCATCTTGAAAAACCATTTGAACATTTTGACGATATTTTAAAAGTTCTGCAGATTTAAACGAAGAAATATCTTCACCTTTGAAAAGTATCGAACCTTCACTGCAAGGTTGAAGCGCCATTATCGCTTTTGCTAAAGTCGATTTACCGCTTCCTGATTCACCGACAATTCCTATTGTTTCTTTATTGTGCAATAAAAAAGAGACGCCCTTTACAGCCTCAAACGAATGGCGTCCCTTTTGATAGGTAACGTGAACATCAGAAACATCTAAAAGAATATCGTTCACTAAACTACCTCACCGAACGTATTGTAGGTGCAGGAGGCTTATTATAAACACGGGAATTTGGAGGAATTGAAGACATAAGCCACACGTTACCACCAATTTCCGAATCGTGTCCAATTACAGTATTGCCCCCAAGAATCGTAGCACCTGCATAAATAACCACATTATCTTCGACATTTGGATGACGCTTAATCCCCTTCACCAATGCACCGGTTTTTTCATCTTTTGGAAACGACAATGCACCTAACGTTACCCCTTGATAAATTTTGACATTCTTCCCTATCACACAAGTTTCGCCAATTACGACACCTGTGCCATGGTCAATAAAAAATCTCTCACCGATGGACGCACCAGGGTGAATATCAATGCCTGTTTTCGAATGAGCATATTCACTCATCACACGTGGCAAAAGCGGAACTTTAAGCTTATATAATTCATGAGCAACGCGGTGAACGGTGATTGCGAAAAGTCCAGGATATGCCATAACAACTTCAAGCTTGCTCATCGCAGCAGGATCACCGTCGTAAGCAGCCGAAATATCTTCCTGAAGCATCCTTCGCACATTGGGAAGAGAATTCATAAAAGTTTCTGTAATCGCAATGGCACAACCGTTGCAAGAATCATCAACGTTTATAAATTCGCCTTCTATGCGAGATTGTTCAACACGCTTGTAAATCAAAACCTGCTTAATGTACTGCCCCATTTCTTCGGCAATAGACGTAAGCAGTTTTTCAGCGTATTCTGTACAGTTAGTTGACTCAATCGCCTTAAAGCCGTGGCATCCAGGAAACATCAGAAAGAATATGCGACGAAGTGTCGCAGCAACTGCAGAGACACCAGGCAAATTAACGTCTCTCGTAGTATTTGCTACGACACTAGCGCAAGAAAAATCTTCTGAAAGTTTCTTAAGATCCATATTTTCTCTTACTTAGGCAAAACAACGGTTGCTGTCATAAGGAAGTGGTCTGAGTGGTATTCCTTCAAACCAGGACGAGCATCTGCATGCGTCACAAAATCCAACACCTTAATATCTTTAGAAACGTAAATGTAGTCAATACGTGCACCACGTTCCGTCTTTGGAAGTTTGAGAGCGTCCTGAATAGAAACATCGTTTTCTTTCCATTTCCAGGCGTTATACGTGCGCCACGGACCAACAGGCTTCTTTTTAGATACGTACATTGCGTTATTTAAAATCTTCGTAACCGCCTTTGCAGGTTCAGCCCATTCGCGGCAATTATGATCGCCCGTAAAAATAATAGGTGTACCGGTAGGAGCAAATTCACTCATACGTCTAATAATGAGAAGCATCCCCTCTTTACGCGCCAATGCGGAACGATGATCGGTATGCGCGTTTGCAAAACAAAATTCTTTTTTCGTCTTGCGGTCTTTCAAATAAGCCCACGAGCAAACGCGTTTGTGTGCCGTTTTCCAGCTCATACTACCTGGGACATCTGGTGTTTCAGAAAGCCAAAACGTTCCACCACGAATAAGTTCAAAACGATTAGTAGCAAAGTAAATAGAAGATGCCTCGCCACTCTTTCTATCTGCTTCGCGGTGATCGCCGAATTTCATATAATCGGGAAATGCCGCATCAATCGTAGAAGCCTGGTGCGGTAATACTTCCTGCAAACCAAAGACATCAAGGTTCTTATCCTTAATATGTTTTATAACGTCTTTTTTGCGAGAGTTCCAATCTCTTGGAGATTTATCTGCGTCAAGACGGATGTTAAATGTTCCAACACGGAAAGAATCGGCGTTTGAAGCAAACACATCATTTGAAAACATTGCTGCAACAGCAAACAAACTAACCGTTAATACTTTAATTCTCATATTATTCCTACACCTTCTTCGATTTAGAATAGCGGACAGCATTTATTTGCTGTCCGCTCTTTATCAAGTAATTTATCTTTTCAAAAAATTACTTAGTTACCCAGTAAGGGGCATCGGATGGCGCAGCAAGATACTTTGCACATGTATCGCAGCACTTGCAGAGGATCATCTGGAAGCCAGCCATTTCTTGAACGGTAAGAAGTTCCGTGCACTTGCCAGGAACGACCGTTACGCCAGCAGCTTCAAGAACTTGCTTTGCTTTGCGGTAAACGACGAGCATTTCCATGAGCGTTGTTGCGCCAGAACCGTTGATAACGAGAAATGCCTTATCGCCTGCTTTAACGTCAGAAGCAGCCATAAGACGAGTTACCATAAGTTCTGCCGTTTCATCGGCGCTCTTGACAGGCATAATACCGCCGCCGCCTTCACCATGCTGACCCATACCGACTTCCATCTTGTCATCATCGATAGAACCGATGTCACCACCGTTTTGTGGATGGGTTGCAACCTTGAGAGCAACAGAAAGAGTAGAAATGCCAGCATTGAACTTATTGCCGAGTTCCATGATTTCATCGATGGACTTGCCTTCTTCTGCAGCAGCACCGATAACCTTGATAAGAGCGATAGAACCGCCAAGACCACGCTTGTCGTCTTCTGGAGTTGCAACGCCCTGAGCAATATCATCGTGAACGACGATTTCCTGAACATTGAGACCAGCCTTCTGAGCTTTACGCAAAGCCTTGTTTGCACTCATACGGTCGCCATTGTGGTTGAGCGTTACAAGGATAACGCCTGCTGGGCGATTGAACATTTCAAGAGCTTCAAACACTTTTTCGCCGCCTGGCGCAGCAAAAATATCACCGGCAACAGCAGCGTCAAGCATACCTTCGCCGACAAAGCCCTGGAGAGCAGGCTCATGGCCCGTACCGCCGAGAGTTACGATAGCAACTTTATCTTCAGCCTTTGGCGTAACGCGAACGATAATGCGTTCATTGACGATTTTGATCTTATCGCAATAACACTGTTGAAGACCATCAAGAAGTTCAACTGTGAGGTTTGCCGGATCGTTAATAAATTTCTTCATCATGATATTATTTTCCTTATGTTAATTAACCTTGATAAAATTCAACGACAGGACCATTGTCAATTGAAACGAAAGCAATCTTGGCTCCGCCGCCGAGATCCATCGGGGCAAGAAGGATTTTGCCGTTTGATTCCTTTACGGCAGCTTCAACATCGGCGACCTTATATGCAACATGAGGCTCTGTTACCATACGGTATGCACATGGAGTATCCTTTTCCCAATAGAGATATTCAATACCGTACTCTTCGTTGTTTGTAATCCAAACGCGAAGAGATTCCATGTAGTTCATCCCTTCCATCTTTGCAGTTACCGGAACGCCTGTATGAAGATAAGTCTTTTCCATTTTTTTACTCCTTAATACGAATCAAAAATTAGAAACCAACGTTTGGAAGGCTGAAGCGAAGACCAGCACCATCGTGGAAGTTTGCGAATTCAGAAACGATTGCACCTTCATCACCAGCCATCAAGAAGTGCCAAGATTCAGCCTTTGGAAGCTTGTGCGCAACGCCATCAGCAACCCACTTTTCAACGTGGACGCATTGGAGGTATGGCTTGCCCGTAGCAGGATCCTTTTCAAAAAGGAGGCTTGAAAGCTTTGCCTTTACTTCTGGATACTTATCGAGGTTTGGTTCGCCTTCTGTAGAGAATGACCATACCCAACCATTGCGAACGAGCCAAGACTCCATCTTGCAAGGAAGGTCTTTTTCAAATTCCTTGCCAGTCCACTGATCTTTTGACTTGTTGTGTGTTGCAAGGTGGCGGTGTTCAGCGATTGCCTGATTTGGAAGGAGGTAAATGTCGTGACCGAAATATTCTTCGTTGATTTCATTTACCCAAATAACGCCAGCCATACCGTACTTCACGAAGTCACCCTTCTTGAAATCGACCGTCCAAAAACGGAGACCTGGATTTGGCTGAACATCCTGCTTTTCAGGATTGAGCGCGTCATAAACCGGATATCCGAAACGCTTGAACATATCAAAATAGGCTTGAGTTGCCTTTGCAGCATCAAAGGTACCGCCTTGGTTGACGCCGTTTGCGTCAAAGGTGCCGCCTTGATAGAAATCTTTATTTGTCATATTGTAACCTTTCTTTGTGCAGCAAGAATTGCATCCTGCTATGAAACCGCCGACGACCACTGCAGCCGCAGCCATGAGTAATGTTTTCTTCATTTGAAGTTCTCCTTGTGTTTTTTTATTAAATCAACTCTATTAAGAATACATTATTATGAGTGTAATATCAAGAGGAAAAAGAATCATTTACAATCTTTTCATCAATCGAAAAACGCATGATAAAGAGCACGGACGGCCTCATTGCGATCTTCTGTTTTTACACACAACATAAATGAAATTTCTGATGAGCCCTGGTTGACCATGGAAATATTTATTCCTGCATGGGCAAGAGCTTGCGTAGCCTTGGCAAGCATACCTGCAGAAAACGCCATACCTTCGCCGACAACCATAACAATCGAAACGTCACGCGTGACAATCACCGAATCGGGATTGAGTTCCTGTTTGATTCGAGACAACACGCGTTTTTCTTTTACCGCATCCAAAAACGACGAACGGATCAATACCGACAAGGAGTCGATTCCTGAAGGGATGTGTTCATACGGAATCCGCTCGTCTTCAAGTATCGTGAGCAAACGGCGCGTAAATCCGATTTCACGGTTCATGCAATACTTGTCGATAATGATGTTTGAAAAACCGTTATCGGATGCAATGCCTGTTACCGTGCCGGGAATAACGCGGCGCGTTTGCAAAATCATCGTGCCTGGTTGAGATGGATGATTCGTGTTGCGGATGTTAATCGGGATACGTGCTTGAACTGCAGGCATAATCGCTTCGTCGTTGAATACGCCAAAGCCGGCATACGAAAGTTCTCGCATTTCGCGATATGTCATCGTGTCAATTCCAGTGTTAACTTCTGGAACGCTACGAGGGTCAACAGGATAAACGGAATCGACGTCCGTAAAATTCTCATATACGTCCGCACGAATTGCGGCTGCAAGAATCGATCCCGTAATATCACTGCCGCCACGAGGGAATGTGGCGATCGATCCGTCTTTACGATAACCGAAAAATCCAGGATAAATCACAATTCCTTCAAAGTCCGCAAATGCACGCGCAAGACGACGGTATGAATCATCATCTAAATATGCATTACCTGCATCACCCTTTAAAATCATTCCCGTATCCTTGGGAGATGCATAACGGGCCTTTTGTCCGCGGGCCAAGAATGCTTCCGTGACGAGTTTGGCGTTGTTGTCTTCGCCTGAAGCTTTCATCAAATCCATGTAAAGACCGGAATCGCTCTTGTCTGATTGAATGCGTTCAATCAAATCCTTTTCAATTGCCTTGACAATCTCATCGCCAAGCGACAACTCATCTGCGATTTCAGCATATCTTGCAACGACTGCTGCAAGCGGCTTTGCCGTATCTTCGCCTTTAAGACCTGCATTTGCAAGAGCAATGAGCAAATCAGTAACCTTCGTATCTTCCTTGTTGCGCTTGCCTGGAGCCGACACTACGACGACACGGCGTTGCGGATCGGATAGAACGATATCAATAACTTTCGTAAGCTGTTTAGCATCCGCTAAGGATGAACCGCCAAATTTACAAACCTTCATTTTCCCTCCCCTCAAATCATTTTGAGACGAACCGGCTTTTCTGCAATAATTCCAGATTCTGAAATTTCCTTAAGAGCTTCTTCAATTGCCGAAGCCTTTGACGGATGCGTAAGCATCACGACAGGAACAAATCCGTCAGATTCCGAATTCATATCTTTTTGCGTTGCCGCCATAATCGAAACACCATGGTTGCCGAGAATGGTCGTCATCTTGCCAAGCGATCCGGCCTTGTCGCAAACCATAAAGCGAATGTAAAAACGGCTCACCACATCACCAGGGTTAAGAAGTTTCATCTTCCCCTCCCCGTACACTGGAACTGCACGGGTGTAGCGGGTTTCGCCATGTGCGATGTTGCGCGCGATATCGCCGATATCGCCGACTACCGTTGAAGCGGTTGGCGCGCGACCTGCTCCGCGACCGTAATAGAGAGTATCATCAGACATATCGCCACGGACCATCGCCGCATTGAATACGCCATTCACACTTGCAAGCATGTGCGTAAAGGGAACGAGAGTCGGCTGAACACTGACTTCCACAGACTCGCCGTATTTTGCAACCTTTGCAAGAAGTTTTATGCGATATCCGAAATCTGCGGCGTACGAAACATCCATACCTGAAAGATTGCGGATGCCTTCAACCTGCACATCTTTGAAGCCCGGTTGGAAACCGTATGCCAAAGAGGCGAGAATGCACGCTTTGTGGGCAGTATCAAATCCGTCAATATCAAGAGAGGGATCTGCTTCCGCATAACCGAGCTTTTGCGCGTCCGCCAATACATCGTTGAAAGGAAGCCCCTCATTCTCCATGCGCGTGAGGATGTAATTGCATGTACCGTTCAAAATACCGTGAATGGATTCAATCTGATTGCCGGCAAGCCCCTCGCGCAACACGCGAATAATCGGGATGCCGCCACCGACAGAAGCACCGAAATAAATATCAACATTGTTCTTAGCGGCAGTCTCGAAGATTTCCACGCCATATTCGGCAAGAAGCTTCTTGTTTGCCGTAACTACCGCCTTACCTGCATTCAGTGCTGCAAGCACGAATGTCTTTGCAATACCTGTACCCCCGATTGTTTCTACGACAATCTTTATTTCAGGATCTTCAATAACAGACTTTGCGTCCGTCGTCAAAACCCCGTCAGGGACAGCGATACCACGATCTGTGGTTATATCTAAATCGGCAATCTTCTTGAGTGCTATATCAACACCCAAACGCTCGGCCATCAACTGACGGTTACGCAGAAGACCCTCTGCCACACCGGCGCCGACTGTACCAAAACCAAGAATGCCTACTCCAACTTCTTTCATTTTGTTCTCCATTCTTTAAACAGACGGAATACCCTCCGTAGTTTTTACAAGTATATATTTTACTCTTATTTACCCTATTGCGTCAAATAAGAATTTCATCTATAATTATATATAACAAATTTAACCATCAAACCTAAGGAGAAAAAAAATGTCAAAAAAACTGATTATAACCTTTGCATGTATTCTTGTTGCCGTTTTGGGATATGTTGGCTTTTGCTTGACGATTTGCGACACAAGTGATTCATTACGCGCTGAAAAACGCCAGGTGTTTAAAGATTTCAAATCTTGCAAAAATAGCGAAATCACTCCTTTCCTTGAAAAACTTTCATCAGAAAAATTTTATCGCGCTTCCTTCTCCACATCTTTCCCATGGGTGAAATCAGGTTTTAGAACGCGCGTAAAAACAGATTACATCGGTCAGCTCACTTCAGATGCGTTCATTCGCCTTTCCGGCAACAATGCAGATATTCCCGTAGATCAGGAAAACATCAAAAAACTGCTCGCATTTTCTGAAACGTTCATGAAGAACTGCTCAAAGATCGTTGAAGACCAAATTCGCGAACGCCGCCTTGACGCATTCTTCCTTATCAATGATTTTGAATCAGCAATCAAGATTCTTGAAGGCGGGCTTCCTCGCCGCTCTCCAGCATGGTGCAAGGGAACGATAGCAAAAATCCGTTTTCACATCGCAGAGGCAAAACAGGATTGGGCCGACGCAGAAAACCAGCTCATCATCTTCAATGATTTCATGATGTCTGACGAGCAAAAGGATTTTGAAGATTGCGATCCAACGACGGGCATCGTGTATTCTCGCGAATGGGTCGTTGCCAAGAACCTCCTTCGCTGTGCAAATTGCGCTGAAAAACAAGGTAAAGGCGCAAAGGTTAAAGAATACAAGTCGAAAGCAAAAGAGTTGTTTATTATTGCAGAAACAAAAGCAAAAGACGATCAAAAATCTCTCGCCGAGCTTCAAAAAGAAATCAAAGCTGCAAATTTGTGAAAATACTTTTTTTGTTCATAGATGGAGTCGGATTAAGAGAAGCTGCAAGTGACAATCCGATCAATCCTGAGGTATGCCCTCACTTATGCCGATTGATAGAAAATCACTGTACTCCAATAGACGCCTGCCTCACAGTCCCTGGATTGCCCCAGTCTGCAACCGGGCAGGCAACTATGTTCACAGGCGTAAACGCCCCTGTTTTCATGGGGCGACACTGTGAAGGCTTCCCTGGCCCCAACCTTCGTGCAAAAATCCGTGAAAACAATCTCTTTATGGAATTGGCGAAAAGAGGTAAAAAAATAAAATTCGCCGATGCCTATCTCGTAGTCACTATAGAGGAAATAGTATCATACCGTTTTAAATCGGTAACAACTGTTATGGCGTTGACTGAGCCTCAGTCTATTTCTACTATTGACGACTTGTTTGACGACCAGGCTATTCTTCAAGATATTACCCGCGAAACGATTCAAGATCGCTTTCCTGATATCCCGACCGTCTCCCCCGTCGATGCCGCGTTCCATCTCTTCTCTCTTGCCCGCGCCCATGACTTTACCTTATTTGAATTTTTCCAAACTGACGCAGCAGGCCATACCCAAGACTACGCCCGAGCATGTGCAGTATTGAGATTGTTCGACAAATTCCTCGCATCCCTTACACGATACACCCAGGCCGCCGGAATAACATTAGTGATGACGGCCGACCACGGCAATATTGAAAACATGTCGGAACATCGACACACCTGCAACCCCATCCCTTTTATAACATACGGTCCACACGAAAAAGAAATCCGCTCGGGGATAAAATCCTTGGTGGACGTCACACCTGCAATTTTAAAACATATATTTAAACAAGAATCATGAAAAAGCCAGAAATTCTCGCGCCGGCAGGCGATATGGTCTGCCTTCAAGCTGCATTGGACTCAGGAGCAGACGCCGTTTACATCGGTTTGGGCGACTTTAACATGCGTGCCCGTTCCTCCGCAAATTTCAATAAAAACGACCTCCCGGAAGTCTCTTCTCGCTGTAAAAAATATAATGCGAAATTATACCTTACCTTAAACTCGATTATTTTTGAACGGGAATTATCTGGCGTAGAGGAAATGCTTACATTTGCAAAGCCGTACATTGATGCGGTAATAGTGGCCGATTGGGGCGTTGTCACCTTATGCAAAAAACACAACATCCCTTTCCACATTTCAACGCAAATGAGTTGCTCCAATTCTATTTCCGCTCAATTCATGAAGGATCAGGGAGCGGAAAGAATTGTTTTTGCTCGCGAATGTTCAATCGATGAAATCAAAGACATTATTGAAAAAGTCGACATTGAAACAGAGGCTTTTGTCCATGGCGCTCAATGCGTAGCAATGTCCGGACGCTGCTTTTTATCCCACTTTGCGTACGGTCACAGCGCCAACAGAGGAGAATGTCACCAACCATGCCGCCGCCGTTTCCTCATAAAACCGATAGACAGATTTTCAGACGAAAACGGCAATCCGATTCACGAATCTACTACGGAATTTGAAGTAACTCCGCATACTGTTCTTTCAGCCAAGGATTTATGCTCTCTTCCATTCGTTGAGGAGTTGGTGCATGCCGGCATCACAAGCTTTAAAATTGAAGGACGGGCGCGCAATCCGGAATACGTCAAGAATGTTGTTGCGGCATATCGCGAGGCTGTCGATGCCGTTCTTGGAAACCGCTACACTCAAGAGATGAAAGATCGCCTTGTGGAAAAAGCGAAAGAAGTGTTCCATCGCGACTTCTCGACCGGGCTTTTTTACGGCAGACCAGGGAAAGATCAATTTACCGACACCGAAGATTCTATTTCAAAATACGTCAAAAAGAATGTAGGCGTTGTTTTAGATTACTTCACCAAGGCGGGAGTCGCGCAAATCAAGGTGCAAGACCAACCGTTGAAAATCGGAGACACCATCCAAATTCACGGCAACAAGTCTGGCGTTGTCGAATTTACCATCTCGTCTATGCGCCGCGACGAAGAGGATGTGACAATTGCCGAAAAAGGCACATGGGTTACTGTACTTTCTCCAAGAGTGCGCCATGGCGATCGCGTTTATTTGATGGCGGAGCGCACCGCATCAATGCGCGGAAGTTTGTAATCGCTTATTTCAAACGGGAAGAAATCTTCTTAAATAAAAACATGACGGCGAAATAAACACCTGCTCCGACTGCCGCCAAAACGCTTAAAGTTGTAATGTTTTTTGCAACTCCACTCCATTGGTGCGCAGAGCATATTTCGTTTAGAAAATCCCGCATGTAATAGATTGCAAAACACATTACCGCGCTTGCGAGCAAAATCTGCAAAACCGGTTTTACGATTTTTTTGAATCCCAAAGCGCCGTTACGCCTGCGGGCTATTGCGGCAAGAAGGATGCAAGTTATCAACGAGCATACGACCGTTGAGCCGGCAAGCCCTACATGACGCCATTCAACCGGCAGAAGAAGTACTGACGTCACGTTTAAAATCGCATTGAAAAACACCATTGCCATCGATACATACAGAGGTGTTTTCATATCCTTTTGCGCATGAAACCACGGAACGATACATTTTTGCAGACCAAAAAAGCCAAGCCCTATCGAATAACACGCAGTCGCTCGCGAAACACGGATTGTGGCAATACCATCAAACGCATTTCCCTCATAAATCACCCGCGTTATATCGGGAGCCAAAACCGCAAGCCCCGCAGCCGCAGGAAGAATGAGGAATAACATTTTTTGAGTCGAAGAAACGAGAACTCCTCTAGCCCCTTCCACATCCTTTTTAGAAAAGAATCCCGACAACGTAGGCAATAAAACAGTTCCAAACGAAACACCGATAATACCGAGCGGCATATCCATCAAACGGTCGGCGTAACCGATGACGCCTGCCGCCCAAGGAGCCGCCCATTGTGCAAGCAATTGGTCGAGCATATAATTTATTTGAATAGCTCCAGCGCCTATCGCACCTATCGCCGTATTGCGCCAAATCAAAGACACGTGTGGATTTCGCCAACCCTTAAAAGTGATCTTTGGCGACATCCTTCGTTTGTGCATACACCAAAACATCAAGCCCATCTGACATGCGCCAGAAATTAAAATTGCAATCGCGACATATTGAACGCGCTGTGAAATGGCCATATCGCCCACAAACAACAAGACGAAAAGCGATAATATCCAGATTATGTTAAGTATGCACGGCAGTGCCGCCGCAGCAAAAAATCTCCCCAAAGCATTCATTATCCCCATACCAAAAGCGGCACCGCAAATAAAAATCATATAAGGCAGAAGCGTCCGTGTCAATTTCAAAATCAACAACACGCGTTCGCTCTGTTCGGAATTAACCTCTAATCCCCATGGATACCACGAAAATGCCGCCGAAACGCCAAGTACGGACAAGACGGTGAGAGAGCCCAGCATTAAAAGAGCCATGCTCATAACGGATCTTGCCACCTTGCGAGCAGCTTCTTCACCTTCATTTTTCAATACGTCTTTAAAAACGGGAATAAACGCAGAAGTCAACGCCCCTTCTCCGAAAAGCTTCCGTGCCATATTGGGAATTGCAAAGGCAAGGGTGAAAGCGCTCTGTTCCCAGCCCGCACCGATCAAACTGCTTTGCAACATTTCTCTGACAACGCCCAACACTCGCGAAATCGTCGTAAAAAGCCCGACTTTCGCAGTGTTTTTCAAGACATTTGGCGCGTCTTCTATTTTTTGATTTTTCTGTTGCATATACGATCTACCGCATCTTGGAAATTATCCGCACCCTTCAATATCTGGATATCTATGCGAAGATAATAACACGGAACACTCGTCGTTTCCAAATGAGGGAAGCGGACGGCGTCTTTTTCCGTAGTGATTAAAGCGTCTGTTTTCAAGTCCGAACTTCTGTTAAGCGCATAAATGATTTCCGAAGGATCATAACGGTGGTGGTCGGGATATCTCTCGCACCAAATGACTTTCGCGCCTAAATTGCGCAAGGAATTCTCAAATCCCAATGGAGAGGCAATCCCCGCGAGCGTTGCAAGAGTTTTACCTTTAAGCCAATCAAGCGGCAATTCTTCTTTTGAATAAACGTTTTTGAGCAGCGTCGGCGCGTGGCAACACTCGATGATTTCCGCAGTCGTGTTGTATTTGCGGATTTCCTTTATCACATCGCTTGAATCACCTTTACA
Source organism: Kiritimatiellia bacterium (assembly GCA_017646325.1). Taxonomy (GTDB): domain Bacteria; phylum Verrucomicrobiota; class Kiritimatiellia; order RFP12; family UBA1067; genus RGIG9934. The sequence goes on along the minus strand of JAGCMU010000006.1, from coordinate 15,153 downwards.
CTTCGTAAGAAAGATGAAATCGGCACGGGAAAGATGCTTTGCAGGCTCTCGCAAAATACCTCGCGGCAACATATTTCCGTTTCCAAAGGGATTTGTTTTATCGACCAAAACGACTTCTAGCGAATGTTTCAATTTCTGATATTGAAAACCATCATCAAGGATTAAGGTGTCACAGCCGAAACGAGCTACGGCATAACGCCCCGCCTTTACGCGATTGCGGTCAACAAGCACACAGACTCCAGGCAGATTTGAAGCAAGCATATAAGGTTCGTCACCGCCAATAGCGGCATCGAGCAAAACATGTTTACCGTTGGAAACAACTAACGGCGGCTCGATAACTTGCGAAAACATTCTCTTCCACCACGGAGCTTCTTTTCTTCTATATCCGCGTGAAAGGATTGCAACCTTTCTGCCTGCCGCCGCAAGTTCACGCGCGAACTTTTCCGTTACCGGAGTTTTTCCCGTTCCTCCTGCAGTCACATTGCCAATGGAAATCACCTGACATCCCAATGGGAATCTACGCAAGATCCCCCAATGGTAAAACAAGTAGCGCAATTCGACTATGAAACGGAAAATGTAAGATATCCCCTTTAAAACACCTAATAAGAACCGCATCCCACCACGCTGATTTTTATCGGCGCCAGGATGTTGAATTACCTTGACTAAAGAGTGTTCTAGGCGTTCGACGAAATTTACTTTGCGCTTTTGCATAAACGATTAATAAATCCCCGTTCGGAAATCCAAAGAATCTATATCGATTTCGCCCTCATAAACCGTATGCGCAGGCCCAGTAAGCGTGACGCCTGTCACATGAGATTGACGGTAATCGCCATCGATCAAAAGATTGAACCCCTGCCCCGTCTTCACTTGCAACGGCAATGACGTTTTCATTTTTTCAACGCCGACAACGGCACATGCGACAGCGCCAGTTCCGCACGCTCCAGATTCGGCTTCTACTCCGCGCTCGTAAGTTCGAACCAGCACTTTGCTTGGAGAAATCACCTGGACAAAATCCACATTCGTTCCGGCGGGCGCGAAAATTTCAGATCGCCTGATAGCCTCTCCCAAGCTCGCCACGTCAACCTTGGAAACAGATGGACATTGCACGACAAAATGAGGAACTCCGATTCGCACGTAATCGCCGATAATCAATTCCTCGCCAATCTTGACGCGTACGCCGTACTTTCTTTCTTCAGGCTCCGGCATCCATACTTTCACCTGATCAAGCCCCACTACCTCTGCATCCACTAAACCGGCAATCGTTTCCATCGTCATGGCTGGCGATTTAACAACACCTATTTTCTTTGCAAATGCCGCCACGCAGCGCGAGCCGTTTCCGCACAATTCGACTTCCGTTCCGTCAGGATTAAAAAAGCGCATACGAAAATCGGCGATTGTTGAAGGTTGCACTAAAATAACACCTTCACATCCGATTCCCGTACGGCGTGCAGCCATCGCCACGATCGCCTGGCTTTGTATTGGGAAAGAACAATCACGATCATCAATTAAGATGAAGTCGTTTGCCGCCCCGTGCATTTTTGTGAATTTTACTTTTCGCATATAATCTACCTCCCCAACGCACGCAACCACGCCGGAAGCTGCCTGCGAGGTGCTGGATTTTTCATTGGAGAAGCGGCGGTAAGACGAATAATATCTCCAAGAATATTGAACGATTCTCTAAGTACGCAATCTTTTTCCAGTTTTTTAGCCTTTGATGACGCCATAATCGCCCTTTCAAGCCCGTCGTCTTTAGAATCGTCATCATCCTGATCTTCAAATTCTTTTCTGTTTTCACGGTCTTTCTTCATCTGTTCCTTACGGACATCTCTTTGCAAAGAAACGACTTTTCGTTCCGCCGATTCCTTGAAAAAGTTGACCGCATTCAAATGTTTCTGGTATTGGGTGTCTTTTTCAAGTCTCTTTGCCGACAAAAGGCGCAACTCCGGAATAAGTGTTGCCATATTCCATTGAATTTCATATTGCGTTTCGAACATCTCCGTCCAAGGCAAAGCGTTAGGAAGCTTATCTTCTCCAATTTCACCTATACCGTCAAGCCAGCTCGGTAGATGAATGTCGCTTTCAACACCCTTGACTTGAGTTGAAGATCCGTTTATACGATAGAATCTCGCGGTCGTTATTTTCATTGAACCGTATTCTTCAGGCCCCACCGGCATAACCGTTTGCACAGTTCCTTTTCCGTGCGATCTCACGTCTCCCACCACAACAGCACGCCCCGTATCTTGCAATACACCTGCAACGATTTCCGACGCAGACGCAGACGCTCTGTCGATCATCACGACAAGCGGTTTACGGAAAATAAAACTGGGGCCTTCGTCATCAGTACGCAAAATGCCGCTTTGTCTTGAGTCGGCAATTTGAACGATCGGAGAATGTTTCATAAAGACAGCGGAAAGATACACGGCTTCACGAAGAGATCCGCCACCATTGCCGCGCAAATCAAGAATCATTCCGTCTACATTCTGTTCATTGAACTTGATTGCGTAATTTGCCACATCTTGAGCGCACGAACGGAATGCAGGATCGTTCGGAGCCTTATCCATCGTCCCGTAGAAAGAAGGCAGCTTCACATATCCCATCATATTCGTAACGCCATTACAGACCACCCTTTCAACATGGCCTGTGGCAGCTTGTTCATCAAGTTTGATTTCATCACGAATAAGAGAAATTCTCCGACGCGTAACTCCTGTCGGGTCTGACTTTGGAATAATCTCCAAAACGACCTTTGTGTCTTTAGGACCACGGATTTTCTTAATCGATTTTCTCATGGGCTTGAACATGATGTCTTCAATCGGGCCATTCCCCTGTCCGACACCGACAATCTTATCGCCCTTTTTGATACGTCCGTCGCGTCCCATGGGCCCGCCAGGCATAACTTCGGTAATTTCCAATGTGCCATCGTCTTCCATACTGAGCACCGCCCCCACGCCACACAAGGAAAGATTCATATCCATATCGAAATCTTCCTTGCGCATCGGGCTCATATAATCCGTATGCGGATCGTATGCCTGGGCGACGGCAGAAAGATAACGCTGCAAAACTTCTTCCTCGTCCGATTCGGTACGGACGTTATGATACATTTTGTAACGCTTTAACAGAAGTTCTTTTGGCGAAAGTTCCGGCTCTTTTGTTTCTTCGTCCGCCTCCTTTTCTTTCTTCTCGGAAACCTTCTTGTTTTTTTCCTTTTCGGCTTTTTCTTCAACATTCAATTCCTTGCCGAGCACAAGGAGAAGGTATTCGTTTTTGATTTGCTTGCGCCAAAGTTCTTTCTGTTCTTCAATCGTTTTAGGCCATGGCAAATCTTTACGGCGCCATACAATCGATTCATCTTTTGAAAAATCAAACGCAGACGTTTCCAACAGATTCGTGACATACGCCATGCAATCGGTATAGCGTTCAATGAAAAGCTTATGTACATCATATACGAAAGAAACATCACCTTCGCGTATTGCGTCATCAATCTTCAATCGCATATTTTCAAAACGCTCAAGGTCGCTTTGCAAAAACACCATTCTCGCATAATCGTATTGCGAGAAAAGGTTCGTCCACGCCTTCTGGGAAATCACATCGTCCAACGGATGCTGCAACACATGAGAACTTGGAAGCATGCGTCCAACTCTTTGTGCAATACGCCCATAATATTTTTTCGGAGCAAGACCCTCTCCCCATACGCACTCCGTACTAAGTGCCAATAAAACAACTATTGCGATCTTAATCATTCGTTTCATTTATCTTTAGCCTTGCGGCTTCCTTTCTTCATTCAAACATTCATCAATTTTACCAAGCGTTCCACCTCGAGGGAAGTAAATATTTGTTCTTTTTTACTTATCCATTCGACCAATTCCGATAAATTCATAACATCCACCTGGTCAATGTTCACATATTTTTCAACAAATGTATTTGATGCAAAACACAAAACAGGGATTACATCCGAATTCAAATTCTTTTCTTTGAGCACTTTTGAAACGGCCGTTCTCTGGGCTTTCGCCTGTTTAAGCGGATTTTTAGACGGCAATCTTTGCTCCCCGTATAAAATATATCCGTCCTCTACGGTCACTTGTGTATGCCAATTCTTCGTTTCAACGGCATATATTCCGCTCGGCCCCACCACGACGTGATCAACATGGTATTTGCCCGCCACGTAATCGTGGAAAATATGGTAGTCGTCAGGCAAGCTCCTCAATTCCAAAGCGACCTTTTCTTCTCCCCTCGCTCCTACAAAATACGATTCGATTCGCCGAATCCCGTTTCGCCAAAATACAACGAGGAAAACGAGAGACGCCAAAAGCCCGGCAAGAATCAAAACGGTATACTTCCCCATAAAGACAGAAACGGAAAAAGCGCCCAGAAAAACAAAACAGATAAAAACGGGTATTAACGACATCACTGTGCCGTTTGTCTTTGCCCATTCGCCCGGATCGCCATGTTCAACAACCTTTGCCATTTTTTATGACTCCTTCTTAAATTTTTCCAAAACCTTTTCTGCGATGTCGCCTGATGTCATTTTAAATTGTGCTTCCAATTCTTCAATGCTTCCATGCGGAATAAAATCATCAGCCCATCCAAACGACAACACTTCTTGAGTTGTCGAAGACAAGGCCTCACGGACGGCACTGCCAAAACCTGCCGCCACCACGCCGTTTTCTATAGTCACAAACTTCACGCCTCTTCGGGCCTGAGCCTTTAACAATTCGACATCAAGAGGTTTTACGAAACGGGCGTTTACTATGCCGGCATCCAATCCTTCTTTCTTCAAAATGTGCATGATGTCGTACGCTTTTGGAACGTAATCTCCAAGCGTCCATATCTGAATCGGGGCGTCTCCACTCTCCAAGACCTCCGCTTTCCCCCATTCTATTTTCGACACCTCTCCGCCATTACGCACATCGTCACTCGGACAGCCGCGCGGATAACGTATAGCTACGGGTGCGTTTCTGTCCAATGCCATTTGGAACATCGCATTGAACTCTTCCAATGAACGCGCCTGGCAAATCGACAAATTCGGTATCGCCCTCAACATTGGAATATCAAAAACGCCATTATGCGTTTTGCCGTCCTGCCCGACAACGCCCGCGCGGTCAATACCGATAACGACAGGAAGCTTTGCAATGCAAATATCATGCATAACCTGGTCGACAGCCCGCTGAAGAAATGTCGAGTAAACGGCGACGATCGGTTTCATTCCATTTGACGCAAGCCCCGCTGCAAAACTAAGCAAATGACCTTCACAAATTCCAACGTCAAAAAACCTGTCAGGGAATTCTTTTGCAAATGCGCCAAGCCCCGTCCCGTCTTGCATCGCCGCAGTAAGAGCACATACTCTTTCATCTTCTTTGGCGGCTTTTATGCAGGCGGCGCCAAAAATACTTGACCACGATACTTTCTCCAAAGGCTCTTTAGGGTCGTTCTTGTCGAATGGACCTACGCCATGCCACACGGACGGTTTTGCTTCGGCAGGTTTAAAGCCCTTGCCCTTTTGCGTCACAACATGAATCACGACGGAGCGTTTGTCATTACGGGCGACCTCAAACGCGCTTTCCAAAGCATTGATGTCATGGCCGTCCACAGGCCCCACATAACGCATACCGAACGATTCAAAAAAAGTATTCCCGAGGAAAAGCGATTTTATTGATTGTTCAATCTTATGATACGCTCCGCGTAAAAACGTCAAACGCATTTTATGGCCGGCGTTTTCAACCTTCGCCTTGATTTTATTGTAGCGAACTCCGGAAAGCAATCTTCCCAAAAAACGCGCGAACGCGCCGACATTCTGAGAAATCGACATGCGATTGTCGTTTACGACGAGAATCAATTTCTTTGTGAGCGATGAACAATTGTTCAATGCTTCGAGATTGCCGCCGTTTGTAAGAGACGCATCTCCGATTACGGCAACAACATGCTCTGCAGTCCCGCGTTTATCACGCGCCGCCGCTATGCCTTCAGCGGCGGCAAGCGCCACCCCCGCATGACCCGCCACAAAAGAATCGTATTTGGATTCCAAAGGATTTACAAAGGGAGACATCCCATTGTACCTGCGAATCGTATCAAACGATTCCCATCTTCCATCGGTAAGCATTTTCCATGCATACGCCTGATGGCCGACATCCCACACAATCTTGTCCTGAGGAGGATTGAATACACGAAGCAAAGCAATCGTCAAATCAACGGCCCCGAGAGACGAGGCAAGATGCCCCCCGTTTTTCGAGACGGCTGAAATTATTCTTTCACGGACTGTTTCGGAAAGTTTTTTCATTTCTTCCGAAGAGAGACTTTTTATATTTTCAATATTCATTTAAGTCTCCCTCCCATGCGACGCTCCCGGCGTGAAAAAGAAGAAAGAGCATCATCAAAATCTGCACGCGAAAAATCAGGCCACAATACGTCGGTTACATAAAATTCAGAATATGCGCATTGCCAAAGGAGGAAATTCGAAACACGAAATTCGCCGGAGGTACGGATAATCATATCGGGATCTGGAATGTCGCCCGTAAAGAGATAAGAGGAAAAAAGTTTTTCATCCAACTCTCCTTCTGCCTTTCCCGACAAAACATCAGCAGCGTATTTTCGCGCGGCGGCAACAATTTCATCGCGTCCACCGTAAGAAATCGCAAGAATCAACTGTTGGTCGAATTCTTCCGTGGCTTTTTCAAGCGCGGCAATCTTTTCTTGCAGTTTTTTATCAAGATCCGTTCGTCGCCCAATGACGCGAAAACGCACCTTGTCCTCTATCAATTTCTTTTTCTTTGTCCGCAAAAACATTCCCAACAAACTCATCAACCCGGAAACCTCGTTTTGAGAACGTTTCCAGTTTTCCGTGGAAAACGCATAAAGCGTAATATATTTAACGCCTACTTCGCGGCACCACTTTAAAACTTCTTCAATTTTTTCCGCTCCGGCCTTATGTCCGCTGAGTCGCGCCTTGTTGTTGCATTCCGCCCAACGTCCATTACCGTCCATTATTATTGCAATGTGACGAGGAATATTCATATCTGTTTTCGATTCTTTCACTTTGAAGATTCCCGTCTTTTATAAACATTAAGCATTGTGTCGTTTTGCCCGAAATGTTCAACTTTCAAAGCGATATCATACTTCTTTTCCAATTCGGAAAAAAGAAGCGAGCGGTCTTTTTCTGAAACTTTATCACACTTAGGCGCTGATATCGCAAAGCCGTATCCGCTCATTGCCGCCACGGAACAAGGGGCTTTTTCAATGACAGCTTTTGCCGTCTGCAAATTGTGAACGTGGATTTTCACGGCCCGATCAATCGATATTGACGGAAATAACGAGAACGGCCCCATTTCAAATCCTTCTGGAACTTTACGCGACGTTTCAACGGCAAGGTAGATATCCTGCGTTAAAATTGTCTTGCCGTCAGGATCAAGATTGTTTATCTCTCTTGCTGTCTTGCGGAGCTTTGCGAGCTCTGAACACTCCATTTTGCTTGACCAAAAACGATCTGGAGTGTATGTTGTCCAATCTTGCAACATTGAAGACGTCCCTGACATCAAAAGAGAAACGGCAACTACAAACCACGCGTATTGCTTTTCGGGGAAATAACGCGAAAATGCGACAACGATCGGAATTGCGACGAGTGACATGATTGGCACTTGGTAATCGTCGTATGGGAATGGAGCTGAAAGCTGCAAAAAGAAAACGCATGCAAATGAAACGAGCATAACGCGGACAACGAATTTGGGAAGGAAGTCTTCATTCAAATCTGCAATCAACGATTTCGTAAACCTTGCAACAAGAACGCATAATGCGACAATAGCAAGAGCCGCATATCCACGCAATAAACGAAGCACACTTCCTAAAGCGAAAAACAAATCAAATCCGCCTCGAGATGCGTGATACCATTGTGCGGCGAAGAGCCCCTCCCGTGCCATATCGTTAAGGGCAAAAACGCCGTAAGTGACGAAGAGCCCCAAAAGAGTGCCGATGCCAAAAGGCAGGAAAGAGAAGCCATAACGCTTGTATGCGCATATAAGAGATATTCCCACGACTAAAGGAACGAGGATGAGAGATATGCGTGTACCTGAAGAAAAAGCAAAAGCAAGCCCTGAAACAAAAAGAAAAACTCCCCGCATATAATTTTCTTTTTGAAGAGCGGAATAAAGAAGAAGGAAAGCTGACACCAAAAAGAAACTGCCTAACGCATACGTTTTGGGAATCGATGTAAAGTAAAGGTGGTAAAGGTTACACGCAAAAATCGAAAATACAGAAATGGACGCAATTGCGCGATGTTCTTTGTAAACTAATTTGCGCACAAGAATTACGGCTGAAAAAACCATCGCGAGCCCAAATATCGCCGTTATGATGCGCCCTCCTAGAAGACCATGCAACGGGGAAGACAACGACTGCCAAAGGGGTGCAAAAACAGAATACACAATTGGCATTATCGGTCCTTGAGTGAAAAAGAAATCACGATATGGCGATTTTCCCTCGCCTACCATTTGGGCGGCATAAAGGTACCATCCTTCATCTTGATTCAAGCTACCAAACCAAACTGCCGCAAAGGTAAGCAATAGCGAAGCACACGCAGCAAAAATCCAAGCCGCGCGCGTAGAAGAGAATACCTTTGTAAGAAAATTCATAATTATATATTTTACCATAATTACTATCTTCTCGCACCTTTTCCACTCCTAATTTTTCACACCGCCCCCATTCCCTGTTCCCTCTATTTACATACATGGCAACTTTTGATAAGATGTTTTTATCTTTAAACACTTATAAAATATCAATGGAGGAAAAAAATGAATCTTTCAAGACGTTGGTTTATCGGTGGAGCCGTTTCCGCTTTAGCATTTGGCGGATGCAGAATGTTTTCTGCCCCAGTAGGCAAGTATTCATCAGGGAAGCGTAAACTCTCATTCGGCGTTATTTCAGATGTTCACATCCGATACAATTCTATAACCCACAAAGTAGGCACCGATTTTAATCAAAGCGGAGAGACACTTGAAAAAACTTTAACCTGGTTCCGTGATCAAGGAGTTGATGCCATCGTTATTGCAGGCGATATCGCAGACTATGGCATTATTGCCGAACTTCAAGTCGTAGCCGACGCATGGAATAAAGTATTTCCAAACAACAAGGCTCCCGACGGCAGAACGGTCGAAAAGGTCTTCGTTGCCGGAAACCACGATGTGGAAGGATTTAAATATAGATCATTTGATTTGTCATACTGGTCCAGCAAAGAAGAGTTAGCAAAGATTTTGCTCGTAACAGATTTTAAGAAAAACTGGGAAAAGATTTTCAACGAAGAATATAACGACATTTACAAAAAAGAAATCAACGGCTATACGTTTATCGGTCAACATTGGGGCAAGCAAGGCTGGGGCAAAAATTGCAAATTTGATTTAATTAAACCTTTCATGGAAGAAAATAAATCAAAGATAAATACATCTTTGCCATTTTTCTATGCCCAACACCCGCACCCTAAAAACACCTGCCACGGTCCGAATGCGTGGGGCGCAGATACGGGAATCACAACTGAAGTTTTGAGTAATTTCTCCAACGCCGTTGCGTTTTCCGGCCACTCACACTATCCCCTTTCCGATAATGATGCTATTTGGCAAGGCGGTTTCACTTCTATCGGCACAGCTTCTCTAAGATACCTCTCCATTAATGACGAAAGTATCCTGGGTGTAAAAGTTCCTGGTAGTTTTGAAAATGCGAAAACGGTTTACAATGGCGTCAAGAGTTCAGAAGCATTTCAATATTTGGCTGATGAAAACAAGGTGATGCCTGGAATCGACAGGTACAATGTACGCCAAGGCATGCTTGTACAGGTTTTTGACGATTGCATGACAATTGTTCGCCGCGACTTTGTCCATGAGACGATAATTGGCGAGGAATGGGTAATGCCGCTTTCCACGGCCGAAGGTAAGCCATTCGCATTCACAGAGCATGCAAAACGTCTTAAAGCCCCCGAATTTCCAAAGGACGCAAAAGTCACAGTCGCTAAAGCACGCGGCAAAAACCGCGGCAAAAAGGGAGTTGCCCCAGTTGAAAAGGATATCCTTGCTATCGATTTCCCAACTGCCGACGCAACAGGAATCAACAATTTAAACCATTACGAAATTTCTGTCGAGGCAAAAGATTCAAGCAAAAATCAATTGCGTCGCATGGTTGCGGCGAACGTCGTAAACCCAGGAAAGAAAGTAAAAGAATTCACTCTGAAAATCGCTTGCGACACCCTTCCTAAAAACACAAAATATCGCTTCGTAATTTATCCTGTCTCTTCATTCGGTCAAAAAGGCAAATCCATTGCTACTGATTGGATATGATAAAATTCATAAAAAACGAAATGCAAAGCTGGCAACCTTTCGAGGTTGCCTGGCTTTTATTTTGCGAGTCGTCAATAATTGGACTTTCAATCTATTGGGAGTCGTCATCATTGGGAATTGTCGCCGCCGCCACGGGAATGGCATATACCATTTTTGCGGGGAAAGGAAAAATATCCTGTTTTCTCTTCGGCATCATAAACACTCCCTTGTACGCATATCTTGCATGGGAACAAAAGTATTTTGGCGATATGGCATTAAACGTCTATTACTTTTGCATGATGTTCCCAGGAATCCTCGCATGGCGTAAAAACATGAAAGAAAACAGCGTCATCGTTAAAAGCAGATTGTCTAATTACGAACGAAGCATCTGGGGATTTGCAATGCTCGGTTTCACAATCGCTCTTTGGGGCATCTTATCGCACGTCGGAGGAAACCGTCCGCTTTGCGACGCGCTTACGAACGTTTTATCCATATCGGCAATGATTTTAACGGTAAAAAGATGTATCGAACAATGGGTAATGTGGACTTTAGTCAATCTAATTGAAATATTTATGTGGTGGCATGTGTGGATTGAAAAAGGAAATATGATTTCAATTCTTTTGATGTGGACTCTATTCCTGATAAACGGAATTTTCCTATTTTACTTATGGCAAAAAGACATCAAAAACGAAGAACCCGCTAAATAAGCCTTTAACTCCCCTTCTCACACATTCTCATTTGTTTTTACGGTCCAAATTTTTCCGCATAAATGACACGTAATATCAATGGATGGAGGAAGTGTTTTCCTCTCTTCTTCTGGCAATGCCGCAAGCATTGAAGTTACTCTTTCTGCACTGCAACGGCAGGCAAAGGCGACTTTGTCGCGCGATCTTATTTCTGCATTGGGTAAACCGATTTTCTTCAGGAGATTACGGACGGAAAATGTCTCTAAACTCATCGCCTTCGAAACGACGCCCTCATCAAACAATCTCCCGACTTCCCCAAATTTTTCAAAGTTCCCGTCCGGCATACATTCTACTAAAATCCCGCGGGCGAAAATCGGCACGCCGCCTTGATCTTCAGACGCAGAAAAGCAAATACGCGCGCGGCGCTGGAACGATTGGGAAAAACACGATTCTAAACCGTCGGCGACCCCCGCTCTCGTTTTCCCCTTGAAATTGACGGCGGCAATACCAGATGCGATAATTTTTCCAGGACGGGATCTTATCACCTCAAACGTTCCATTATCCCCAAGAATCGTTGCGTCTTGCGGATATTCTATTCCGTCGTAATCGCCGAAAAGTTTTTTATTTGTATACCCGCGCAAAGTATGCGCCGCTGTCGACTCGACAAGAAACCCGCCCAAAGGACCTGAGCAAGTAAGTTTTAAGGAAACCGTTTCATCATCAGTACTCAATTCCGAACCGAGAATAGCAACGCCTGACAAAGCTTGCGAAAGATAACGCGATGCTACGGGACCCGACAAGTGACCGCGTGCAATTTGCGATGCTGCAGTAGAACAATCCACCACTACTACGGAAAGCTTTGATTCTCCGTCAAGAATTTGTACTAATTCATCTTTCATTTTTAAAACCTCTTTTCTCGTATCACTCCGGCAATTTCACGTTGAGCATATTTTCAAGGCTTTTTGAAAAAGCGTCAAGGTTGTTTACTTGCCAATCGAGCGCCCACAATACAAAACGCCACTTTGGTATAAAGCCGTAGCGTTTCGGTAGTTTCGGATCAAAATGCTCAAACTCATCTCTACGGACCATCAGTGACCACGCCATTGCACGGGTGCGGCATTTAAAGCCCAACATAAATTGAGTTGTAATATCCGTTAAAGAAACTGATTGGTGTTCCTTTGCGTACGAATGTAAAACACTTGCGAAACGCTTGGTATAGAAACGGACGACATCGCTCATATTTTCTTCCGTATAAGAAATGTCCTGCCAGCCCATCGTACCTCTCAAGCTGCAACACGATACGTCACATGGCATCAGACGCCCTGCTCTCGAATCGAATTCAAACCGGTAAATTTCTTTTCCTATTCCGTAAAAAGAAGAACGCAAATTCTTGTCATACTTTTTCATGACAACATTCTGTGCGGCGGCATCCCCCATATAAAAAGCGAGAGCTGAAACGAACTGCGGATCTTCTGCAAGGACATCTGTACCGCGCGTTTTAAAGTAACTTGCGGGGATATCTACCAAAGGCTCACCTTCGCAACGGGTACGCATGTAATAGTCGTGGAAAATGCCAGGGCGTTCGCGATCTCTGCGACGCATCAACCGGTATTCTGCCAAAGATACCCCTAATGATTTAAATCCTGAAATACGCGCAATCACATAACATCCGTAATCTACCGCCGATTGCGAAAGGCGTTTTTCCACGAAACTTTCAGTAAGCGGGCGGCGATTCGTCTTGAAAACTATTTCACGCGTCAAACCTTTACCGAGAGGCTGTGTGGACTTGCTCGTATCATCGGTACGCAATTCATAAACGTTTGCGTATTCAATGATTTCTCCCGCACTCATAATCTGACGGATGTTTGAGAGCAACACTTCACTGCGAGAGTCAGTTCCAGGATGAAATACCGGCTTACCATCTTCAAACGTGGCGCCAGGCAAAGCAGTACGACGGTCGTCAAACGCAGGAACGGCACCATCCCCCGCGATAGAATAAATTTCACCCGTCAAATGCATGTACAATGCTTCACGAAACGCCAGACACCCTTCATCTTCGTATTCAGGACGGGCTAAAAGCGACAAGTAAAGGCTGTCCATTTTCTTCATCTTTGAAATGACGCCCGCTTTCGTAATTTTTCCGTCATTCATATCACGATAAAGCGCTTCAAGGCTTGGGATCAACGATTCTTCCGCCGCCCCGCGTCTCAGTCCAAAAAACTCGATTTCATGATGGCCGTGAATTTTCGGCATACGGATAAAAGAAACACCTTCATCTTCAAGTTCGCTCGCCAATTCACTCAAACCCGATTTGAATTCTGCAAAGTTTTTAGACGCGCGTTCGACGAGTCGGTGAAATTCCGAATAAGACAGGAAATGAACACCCTTTACACTATGGTAATAAACGATTTTCGAGGCGATTTTCTTCAAACTGGAATTAAGAGCCGCAGACATTTCAACGTCTGTCCAGGCAAGCGGCCTTACGCGCCATTCCTGACCAAGCGTACGATAATGCTCGAGCGTCTTATCGTTTCTTTCAAGAAGAACGACATCCTGCAACCCGAAACCGATAGACAAAAGCCATTCGTCAAGCGCAACGAGTTTTTCACAAGGAACGTCACGCTGAGAAATTTCCAATTTCCCGTCTACGGAGTTTGCGCACAAAACGCAATGCGACATTTTTTCGCTTACCTGATCTTTCGGAATCGAACATAAATTCCAGAATTTGCCGTTTAAAAGAGGTATTGCCGCAACTGCATGCGTACCGGTTGTCACCGTTATGATATGCCCGCGGGCACCTTTGACCAAATCAGATTTCTCAACTAACAAAACGGAAGCATGGGCATCTAAATCCGTCCACACACCCCTTTCAACAACAATCGTATCGCGTTCCCTGTCATAGGCAAGGAACGAACGGTCTTTACCCATAACACGAACATTGATAACGCGACTCCTTTTAACAGAATCTTCAATCAATGTCTTTAACAGTTTTTTTAACGAAGAACGCATATAATCCTCTTCTTGAAATCATTTTAGGCTTTAGGCCTCATATTTTCACGGGCAATCAACTCCTCGGCAAAAGCACCTACCGCATCCAAATCCGCCTCGTCTGCCGCCAACAAAAGATTGTCCAACGCCCGTGGTACATATTTTAAAAACCCGGTCTTTCCAACTGAAGCCAAACGCCCATACGCGCCTAACGCCTGTACGAGACGCTGTACCGCCGCCTTGTGAAATACTTTTACGACATCGCCTAATTCAGGAGCGGCGTGAACGTACTCTTTCAAGAGAAGATTCCGTTCTTTTTCTCCAATCTCCACGTATGGATCGTACAGCAACGACGCCAAATCGTATGCGGCAGAGCCTAAGCGGCAACCTTGGTAATCTATGAATGCAAAAGAATCCTCTCCTTTTACAAGCACATTCGTACTCTGGAAATCTCTATGTACGAGCACGGGGCGCGTACGCTCCAAGTCTGTTGCAACAGACTTGAGTTCCGCGGCAACGTCGTCAGGCAGTTTATCAAAGCCGAAATACTCCCCTGCCATATACTTTTCAAAAAGTTCGTGTTCCCACTTGTAGAGATTTGAATCAAACGACATCTCTAATTCAGGGGCATCCTTTTCAAGCGCTGCTTGCGTTCCTTGCAGATGGAATTTCGCCAATTCCCTAACGACGCTCTTATAAAGTTTAAGGGCATTCGGAGCTGATTTTGCCATCAACGTTTCCAAGGAATCTCGCCCGACATCTTCCATTACCAAAATCTTATGCTCTTTGATATCGGCATAAATACGAGGCACTGAAATACCGGCTTTTAAAAGCATTTTCGTGATTGACGCATAACGCGCATTTTCCGGCCGCTCGACGTCGTCGTAAATAATCACTATCGCACGATCGTCACCGTTGATTAAACGCCAAAATTCCCTGTTCGATCCACTCTTTCCAAGATATTCCCTCGCCGCATCCTCTTCCTTCCAACACAATGCTTTAACGGCTTCTTTCAATGCGGCGTTTTCCAATTGAGCGACACCCACTATGGCTGCACGCTCAAATTCACCTCCGATAAGACCTCCCGTCACAACACATCCTGAGAGATTTGAACTTTACAAAAGTTTGACCCCATGAAAAATGACATTGGGATTGTCTTCAAACGAATTCAAATCAAAAGCCGCATGAGTTTCAAG
>JAGCMU010000071.1 GCA_017646325.1 Kiritimatiellia bacterium | reverse complement strand
TCAACCTTAAAGTCGCGGTAGATGGAACGCATATTGGCAAGCTTATCTCCAATCCACACAGTAAGCACGCCGATATCATCGGTGTTTTTAAGAACAGCGAGCGACTCCTCCTTGCGAATACGCCATGTATCCGACGGCGGTAAATCCGCTCTTTTATCCTCGGTTTCGGATTCCACTAGCTCTCTGACACGTCTGCCGAATTTTTCTTCAATCTCTTCGATTGTTATACCTGCATCTTCAACAACGTCGTGAAGAGCCGCGGCTGCGATAAGATTCTGATCGTCTGTAATAGTTCCTACTATAACCGCCGCTTCCATTGGATGAAGAATATAGGGGGCTTCACTTTTTTTGCGCCGCATTCCGTCGTGAGCCTTTACCGCGAATGCGATTGCCTCGCTTACAAGTTCCATCATTCAATCACCAAAATATCGGCAAAGCCGGTCATTTCAAAAACTTCCATGACCATATCGCAAACGTTGGTAAGCTTCATCGAACCCTTTGTTTTCTTTTGTGCAGCGAGCAAAACACGAAGTCCTGCGGAAGAGATGTACGCCAATTTTTCGCAGTTGATTATCAACGTGCCGGTTCCGTCGTAATTCTGCTCAATAAAGCTCTCAAGCTTAGGAGCGGTATTAGTATCAAGGCGCCCTTCAAGAATTACGATGGAATCGCCGTTGCTTTTGCTTAAATCAATATTCATTATTCCTCTCCTTGCACGAACTTTTTGACCATAACGATATCTGCCTTTTTGCCCTTGACGCCAACGGTAATGTCATCGGCAACCGAAGCTATAACAGATTTTTCAAGCTCATCCCAAGCCTCAGCCTGCTCTTCCTTTATACTGTTTCTGTACTGGTCAAGGCTCCAAAGATGGGAGTAGCCGGCAATATTGCCGTATCCCGTGGAAAAATGGAATGCCGATGCAGACATAGCATAAGACTGAAGTGCCTGGTCGTTCAAGAACAAATCCTCTAACGCAGAGCGGATTTTTCCTGCAATTCCTACCGCAGCAGCGTTTTTCTTGTTTTTTGCTATCGCAATAAGATTTTCTTTCTTATCCATTGTGAATTCCGAAAATTCAATAGATACGTTAACCTTGCATACGCCGTCCTCAAATTCAATCCAAAGCTCTCCGTTAAACTCGTCGATAATCTCGGGGAGCATTCCGTCGATTTCCTCGCAAAGCAGGCGTAATTGCATAGTCTGTTTATTGGTAAGTTCGTTATAAACCGCAACCTTTTCGCTTTCCCTGAGAATCGCTGCAAGGTCTTTGCTTCCTTTTTCAATTTTGCATACGTTTGATCTCATATTTTTCTCCTTCGATTCATTATTTATTTAATTGCCGAAATATCGGCAAGACCGGGTATCTTTAATTACTCGATTGTCAAAATGTCAGCGAAGCCGGTCATTTCAAAAACTTCCATGACCATATCACAAACGTTTATAACCTTCATCGTGCCGACTTTCTGCATCTTTTTCTGCGCTCCGAGGAGAACGCGGAGACCGGCGCTGGAGATGTACTCAAGGCCCTTTATATCGAGAACAAGATTTTTTGTTTCTCCGATATCTTCGTTTATGGTTTTGTCAAGGGCAGGAGCTGTTGTGGTGTCAAGTCTTCCTGCCAGCTCGATTGTGGTTTTTTCCGCACTTCTTTTGATTTCAATTGTCATATCCGTATATCTCCTTAAATTTTT
>JAGCMU010000070.1 GCA_017646325.1 Kiritimatiellia bacterium | reverse complement strand
TGAACTTATTGAAGAAGCATATACGGAAAAAGAAATCGAGGAAATGAGGAAGTCTAAATATCGTCAATGCCGCCTTGATTTAGATGGTTCATTAAATCGCATTTTTACAGCACTTTGGTAGAGAGAGGGAAGTCGTAAAAAATGCCGCATAGTCCTCGAGGCGATTATTGAGTGCATGCGGGCGGATATTAAAAAAATAGAAAACGAACCCATTGAAAACCGTTTTCAAGAACTTAAAAAAGCCCTGAAACTCAACGACCTTGAACTTGATGTGCTTTTGGTTATGTACCTCGTCCGCGAAACGTGTTTTTGCTGGCCTCGTCGTGTGGAAAGTTGCGAAAAGGCTTTATATGTGGCGATGGCTCTTAACCGTTCTTACTCCGACATTTTGAAAGTGATGTCCTCCGAAGGCCGCCTTCGTAAGTTTGACCTCCTTGATGGCGATTGGGATTTTAATTTCCGTACGATTGGAAATTTTATCAATGGCTCTGACTCGGAAGCAATAGAACGCAGGTTTTATAGGAAAAATGAAAAAGAAGAGATAATGCCATGGGAGTACTTTGGAGAGCTTTCCTTGAAAGACGGAGAACTTCTTAAAAAGATGTTGGCTGCAAATCCAAAGAAGTGCAATATCCTTCTTTATGGTGCTCCAGGAACAGGCAAGACCTCGTTCGCGCGCGCCCTTGCCAAGGAAGCCCGCCGCACGGCATGGGAAATTAAGCAGGGCGATGACGATGGGCACAATATGAAATCCGAAGCCCGCATGATGGGTATTCAGATTTGCAACGAGCAGGAATCGTCATCTGAGTCGATTGTCATTGTCGATGAAGCCGATGAACTTCTTAGAGGCGGCGGTTCTTATATGGGAAATGATGATTGACGGGCTTCTTCAGTCGCGCGAAAACGCCAACGCAAGATGGGAAGTGACTCAGGTAAACGAGCTCCTTCAACAGATGGAGAATTTTAACGGCGTGATGGTCGCGGCGACAAACTTCTGCAAGAATCTCGACCCTGCTGTGATGCGCCGCTTCACATTCAAGCTTGAGTTTGACTATCTCAATGAGGAAGGAGTGAAAATCTTCTTTGAAAAAATGTTCAAGACGAAACTTTCGGATGGAGATTTTTCGGAACTGAAAACACTCAAAAACCTCGCGCCTGGCGACTTTCGTACCGTCCGTCAAGAACTGTTCTACCTCGGTGATGAGATTACGAACCGTGACCGTATCGCCGCACTTAGGGAGGAGTGTTCACACAAGAAAGACGGTGTAAAGGTCGCCTCTATCGGGTTTGCCGGTTCTTAATATAATTTACAAAATCAAGGGGGTGTTATAGATGGATTTAGTGTTGACTTGCTAAGTCGCAATGTGATATTATCGTGTTATCCTTGAGTCAAGGATTTCATCTCGCATATAGGATGAAGAGTGTATGTTATAGTTTGTTTGCGATATCTAAAGGAGTTGTTATGAAGAGTTTGGCCTTATTTGTTGGCACCGTTTCTCTTGCCGCTTTTGCAGAGTCGTACACTTGGAATCCCACTAGTTTAATAGATACTTCTTATCTTTGGCAAGCACCTGAAAATTGGACACCTTCAACTTCTCTTGCCGGTCCCACTGCAGAAGATTCAATAACGATTAGCGGTGCAGACGAAAAAGCTGTAACTCTTGGAGAAGATGCCGACGTAGGCGATATTTTCATTGATAACAGTAAAACAACCCTTGATCTTGCCGGCAAGCATCTTGATTATGGAGTTTTGAAAATCGGCTGTGGAAATGTTTATCAAGGCCCCGTTCATTTTGTTATATCTAACGGCGTTTCAAATAGCACGAAGGCTTTTTCCTTTCCTGATTCAGAAGTGAGTGCAGGAAGTGTTTTTGAACTTAATAATACTCGAATGACAAATAGCGCTAATATTAAAGTTGGTTATTCTACGACAGCGAGTAAAGGGATTGCAGGAAATACATTAAAGATTGTAAATGGCGGAAAATTTTATAACATGATGCCAGATGGACCGTCGGGAAAAATATCAGAAGGTTTTTTAATTGCAAGCGGCAATTCAATGATAGTTTCCGGAAATAACTCAATTGCTTATTTTAACTTAAAACTACGGAAGTTCTCTATAAATGAAGGATCTTCTGTTATAGTTGAGGATGGCGGGAAAGTGGAATTAGGTCCAGGATCAACTTATACGATGTTTAGTGGACCTGGAGGTTCGATCGTTGTTGATGGGCAAAATTCGTCATGGACTCAAACATCTTCGTCTAAGTTTAATATTGATAGGTTGTGTCAGGTTCAAATTAAGAACAATGGCAAATTTAAGACTAATAGACTGGATTTTTCAGGAACGAATTCTGTTTTAGAAGTGTTGAGCGGAGGAACTTTTGAATATACAAATTATGGGGTTATTGTCGGGTATGGTGGACATCATTTTAAAATTGATGGAAACGGCTCTAAAATGAGTATCAATTTGTACGGGTCAGTTCATTGGAGATTTACTTCTCCGAGTAATCGTTTTGATGTTGTAAACAGAGGGTTTTTAGAAGTTAAAACGAATCCTTCAAATGGTACTCAAACAAGAGAGTTTAATGTCGGCTATGGTGCAATTGAAAATATCCTTTCTTTTGATAATGCAACGGGATGGTTTAATAATCCTCGTACATACATTGGATATAACGGATGCAGCAATGTCCTTTCAATGGCAAACTCTTCAACATTAACGTTAAAACAGCCTTGTCGGTTTACTTTCGGTGCGGGGGATAAGTCTTATGGCAATAAGTTCATTGTAAAGGGGTCTAACAACAAGATTAATATTATAAGCGGTAGCGATACTTATGGTTTTGGAACGTCTGGACTTGTGATGAGCAATGCAACTGAAATGGCGTTTATTGTTACTGATGATGTTACTCCGGAAAAGCCTATGTTGACAATAACTTGTGCGGTTGGCGAAATTGATTTTAGAGGCATTACCAAATCTACGATTGATCCAACGGAATATCTGGAAGCCGGCAACAAAGAGGAAATCACTCTTCTTAAGGTAAGGACTTCGTTCTTGAATCCTGGCTCTCTTACAGATGTTTTGAAAGCCGCAGTTTCGAACAAAGGCAGGATTACCTGTACGTCTGACGAAAATTATACGTATTGGAAGTATAAGAGTGTAAAGCCTGGATTAACATTGATAATCCAATAAGCCACAGAATATTAGTGAATAGTGAATAGTGAAGAGTGAATAGGTGGGCAGTTTAACAGTAGAAACAGTTTGCGAGTTTGACAGTTTTTCAGTTTTAACGGTAGGGCGGACGCAACGTTCCCTATTAGTGAATTTCCCATTGAGTTGGCTTTAGGGAAGCAGGAAGGTACAGAGGGTGGGAAGGGAAGCCGTCTTTTGTGAGGCGGAGGTAGTATAAGGGTCTATCCTTGAGAAGGGAGAGGAGTTCATTGTGGCGATTATTCAATTTTGCGTGTGTGCCCCAGCAGCAAAATACCTTGTCCGCCTTTGCAGTTTCTTCTAAAATCCACTTGTCGTTATCAGGACCTGTAGGGTCGGCGGCCTCTTCCATAACCTTTGGATCTGTTGCCCTAAAAGCGAATGCGTTGAGCATCATAAAGCCGTTGTAGCCCCATGATTTTGAATATGCCTTAATACGCCGAAGCGTAGGATCCAATTGGTTTTCATCGGCGGTGGAAGGGTTGAGCGCAATCCAACATGCGATACGGTCTTCTTCGTCAAACATATCGCGCCATGAATGAAGGAGCGTATAACGGTGGATCCGATCTGGAGAAAATACGCAAGGGTTCATGGCTTTTTATCCAAATGTTTTTTTGAGAACTCGCATCCGCAATACGATTGACGGTATAGATTAAGCTCCTTCGCCCGCTTTGTCGAACAGAGAAAACCGTTATTCTTTTTAAAATCCACTTTTAAAAAAGGGGTATTGTCCAAAGCTACTTCTTCTCCGCATTTAAATATCACGGGGCTTACCTTGTGAGGTGAAACTGTAAGGCTCGTCGTGAATGCGTCAAGACCGTGTTCCTTTGCAAATTTTGCCGTCTTCTCAAGATTGTAACGAAAGCATCTTTCGCAGCGAGCACCTTTTTCAGGCTCGTTTTCATAACCCTTTGCGACTTTTTCCAACCAATCCTCGTGATTGTAGGGCGTAGAAAAAAGTTCAACGCCTTCGGTTTGAGCGAGGCGTTGAGCGTTTTCAAGGCGAAGAAGGAACTCTTCTTCGCAATCTATGTTGTCGTTTGAAAAAATAAGAACAGGCTCGTCTTTAAGAGCTCGTAATGCGGGAACGCATGCCGAAGCACACGGCCCGCAACACGTATGAAGAGCTACTCTCATGCACGATAGTTAGGTGCTTCCTTCGTAATCGTGATATCGTGAGGACGCGCCTCGCGCAATCCGGCGGCGGTTACGCGGTAGAACTTGCCTTTTTCTTGAAGCTCTGCAATCGTCTTCGTTCCGCAATATCCAAGAGAAGCGCGAAGGCCACCGCAGAATTGCGTCATGATGGCGGCGACTCGTCCAGAGTACGGAACCATTCCTTCAATACCCTGCGGTACGAGATTGTCATCATCCTCATTGTCCTGGAAGTAGCGGGCGCGAGAGCCCTTGCCGTTTTTAAGCGCAGCCATCGAACCCATTCCGCGATATGCTACATACTTACGGCCGTTAGCATAAATCTTTTCGCCTGGGGATTCATCCGTTCCTGCAAGAACGCTGCCAAGCATGACGGAAGAAGCGCCTGCCGCGATGGCCTTTGGTACGTCGCCAGAAAGCTTGATGCCGCCATCGGCAATTACAGGAATTGATCCGTTCAACGCCTTTGCCGCATTGTATACGGCGGTAAGCTGAGGAATACCGACGCCGCAAACGACGCGCGTTGTACAGATGGAGCCAGGGCCGATTCCGACCTTAACCGCGTGCGCACCTGCTTTGGCAAGAGCAACGGCAGCTTCGCCCGTTGCGATATTGCCTGCGATTACATCGATGTTGGAATAGTGCTTTGTAATCCAAGTCGTCATATCCATGATTCCCTTGGTGTGACCGTGGGCAGAGTCTACGACAATTACGTCAACACCTGCATCAGCCAGCTTTTCAACGCGGACGTAATCGCCCTTGCCGCCGGAAACGGATGCGGAGACGCGGAGACGGAATTTATCGTCGCGATTGATCATGGAGTTCTTGTTTTCAACGATTCCCTGAACATCGGTAAACGAGTAAAGGCCTACAAGGTGCCCCGCCTTATTTACGAGAGGAAGCTTGCCGATCTTGTTTTTAAGCATGATCTCGTAAGCTTTCTTGAGAGACGTGCCCGGCTTTGCCGTAATCGTTGCAGCCGTCATAACTTCAGAAAGCTTCATCGCGTTTTGAGGGGCGAAGCGCATATCGGAAGAAGTGATCATTCCAACGAGGCGATCTTCGTCGTCAAGAACAGGAAAACCGTTAAATTGCAAGCCGAGCCTGCGTTTTTCGGAGCGAAGGAAAGAGACGTCATCATTTGCGTGGAAGCATACAGGGTTTAAAATTAACCCGTTGAGGTAGTTTTTCACCTTGGCAACTTCTTCTGCCTGATCGACATCTTCCAAGTTTTTATGAATTACGCCAATGCCGCCGGCAAGAGCCATGGCAATCGCCATTTGTGCTTCTGTTACGGTGTCCATCGCCGCCGAAACAAAGGGGATGTTCATTTTTATACGGGATGTCAATTGCGTTTCTAAAGACGTGTCATCTGGAAGAAAATCAGCATATTGCGTGACGAGAGAGACGTCGTCGTATGTAAGGCCTTCATACGGAAAAGCCTTCATAAAATCGTCCAAATATTTGTTGCGGGCCATTTTTTTTACACTCCTTCTTTTGTGCTGTTCTTTTTCCTATATATTTATACACCTAAATGGCCATTTTGGCAAGGATTTTTTTTGTTTTAACGGCGTTTTTTTTGTTCTAAACAGTTTGCTCTTGATTTTGCCGCCGATATAAGGTATCATATTGGAATACGAATTTTTCAAAAACTGTATAAAAAAAGGAAAAATCATGGCAGATATTTGCGTATTTGCGGGCCAAGGGGCTCAAGTTCCAGGAATGGGTAAGGATTTTGCAGAAGATCCTGAAATCATGAAGTTGTTTGAGACGGCAAATTCGGTTCTCGGCTTTGATCTTGCGAAGTATTGCTTTGAAGGTCCGGCTGAGGAATTGAAAAAGTCCAATATTTGCCAACCGGCAATTTTTACAGTTAGCTATGCAGCATGGACGGCTCTTCAAAAGAAGCGTCCTACGACATTTGCGGCAGCTGGCGGTCTTTCTCTCGGTGAATGGTCTGCTCTTTGCGCAGCCGGCGTTCTTGATTTCGAATCAACGCTCAAGGTTCTTGAAGCACGCGGCCGCTTTATGCAGGAAGCATGCGAAGCAACTCCAAGCGGTATGATCGCCATCATCCGCGCAACACCAGAACAGCTTGATGAGATTTGCGCAAAGACTTCTTGCACAAAGGCAAATATCAACTCTTCAGCGCAAGTCGTTCTTTCCGGCTCCGTTGAAGCAATTGCAGCTGCCGAAGCGGAAGCAAAGACAATGGGTGTACGCGCGAGCGTTCTTGCTACGGCAGGCGCTTTCCATTCCCCATTCATGGCTCCTGCCCGTGAAAAGTTGGCTCCAGTTTTGGATTCCATCACTTTTAACGCGCCAAAGATTCCTGTGTTGTCAAACGTTACAGGCAAGCTTCACACGAACGATCCTGCAGAAATCAAGGATATCATGCTTCGTCAGGTGACTGAAACGACGAATTGGGCAGGCGACATTGAAACGGCTCGCTCTATCGGCGGAAACCGCTTTGTCGAATTCGGGCCAGGTAATGTTCTTTCCGGTCTCATCCGCCGTATTGATAAAGAATTTACGTGTATGAACGTTTCTGATGTTGCAACTCTTGAGGCAACGGCAGCAGCGCTCTAATTTATTTCTAAAGAAAGGAAATTCGAAATGGGTAAGTTAGATGGTAAGGTCGCAATTGTAACGGGTGCCGCTCGCGGTATCGGTCAGAAGATTGCCGTTCAATTTGCAAAAGAAGGTGCCGATGTCGCTGTATGCGATCTCAAGGCAGAATGGCTTGAAGAAACAGTCGGTCTTATTGAAGCAGAAGGTCGCAAGGCTCTTGCAGTCGGCGTCAACGTTGCTGAAAGCGCAGAAGTCGATGCTTGCGTAAAGAGCGTCATTGAAAAGTTCGGTAAGGTTGATACGATGATCAACAACGCCGGCATTACGAAGGACGGTCTTTTGATGCGTATGTCCGATGAAGACTGGGATGCTGTTATCAATGTCAACTTGAAGGGAACATTCCTCTTCACCCGCGCAGTCGCCCGTCCTATGATGAAGAACAAGAATGCAGACGGTACAGCAGCTGGCGGTACGATCATCAACCTCGCTTCTGTCGTTGGTATTATGGGTAACGCAGGTCAGGCAAACTACACCGCTTCCAAGGGTGGCGTCATTTCTCTTACGAAGACGACCGCTAAGGAACTCGGCTCCCGCAACGTCCGTTGCAATGCGATTGCTCCTGGCTTCATCCAGTCAAAGATGACAGACGTTCTTCCTGACGATGTCAAGAAGTCTTATATGGATTCAATTCCTCTCAAGCGTTTCGGTACTGCTGATGACATTGCAAAGTGCGCAGTGTTCCTCGCCAGCGACGACGCTTCTTACATTACCGGTCAAATCATCTCCGTCAATGGCGGCATGATTGGCTAATATTGTAAATTATTAAAGGCAATGGGATATTGCCAATTATGATTTGGCAGGCTGTTGCAAAAAAATGTAACGGCTTGCCAATTCAATTTTAAAGGGTCGAACATATTTTGCCGCTTAAAATGAACAAAAAGTCTTCAATAAAGTTTTCAGTCTTTTCATCAATCCTTGCAATTGCGTTGTGCATGAAGGGCGAGACGAATATTCTGTCGTCGGCAGGAGAGGTGTTGTCCGACACGGAAATTTGGAATAAAGGCGTAGATGCGTACAACAAGGGCGACTTTACCAACGCCTATGCAATTTTGCAGCCGTTGATGCTTAACCGCGAATATGGAGCTCGCGCAAGTGAAGTAGTCGGAGCGATCGATCACAAAAAGAGCAAAGAAAATTTAGGGGCGGATTTGGAGAAGTCCTTGGAGTCGGCTGAGCTTGCGGCAAACGCCATGCAAAATACGTATCGATCAAACCCTGAAGACCCTCGCGTCAAACGAAATTTTGCGCGTGCCGTTGACGGGATTCATTCAATGCGGGAAAATGCTCATATTCAAAAGGTGTTGAAGGAAAATGCAAACGCAAGCCCCGATTCAATCGTTGCGTCGGCCGTTGGAGAAATCAGAAAGATAACGGAAGAGCAAAAGTCTGTTTTTACGAATGAACCCGCAATCGTGATTTCACGCTCGGAAGATTTGGCTAAAAGGATGGAGAAACTTTCAGACGCGTGGATTGTTTTAAAAGAGGCGATTGCAAAATCCGTAACGAACGAACAGCAGTTGGCGGCAATCGTCGGAGAAGTTGAATCTGCAAGAGACATAACGAAAAATGCGGTGGAAAAGTTAAACGACCTTTCGCCTGATGCAGATATGGATTTGATTTCCGGCGAAGAAAAATTTTATAATTTCCATAAAATGTTAATCCTTCCACCTGCTGCGATTGACGAGGGGATTCTCGCGCAGACGAATGCGTTTGCCGATGTCGATACGATAAACTCTCGTCCGTGGCAAAAGGAAGCGTTGGATTTTACCCAAGTTTTTAGGGCAAAATTCCCTCAATGGGCGCAGATGTATGAAGCTCAAGCCCAATCTGACACGAATATGCCTCCATTTAAAAAGGAAGATCAGGCAAAGATTTCCGCATTGGCGTTAGAGGTGGAGAAAAAACAATTGGAACTCGTTAAACACGAATTGCCCCAAAATCAATTGGAGTGCGTGAAACTTTTAGAGGAGATTCGCAATCTGCTTCCTAAGAACAATAACCAGAACAACCAGAACAACCAAGATCAGCAAAATCAGAATAAAGATCAGAATCAGAATCAAAATCAAGACCAGAACAAGAATCAAGATCAGCAAAACGAAAATCAGAATCAGAACGAAGAAAATAAAAACGAAGAAAAAGAACAGAAGATGGAATCTCAAGAATCCAAGGAAGATTTAAAGGATATGAAAGATGTCGACAAGCTCTTAAGAAAGGCGCTTGAGCGTTCGGATGAACATGAACGTGATAAAAAAGAGCGATTGAGAAAAGCTCCTCTTCGTCCTAACGAACGAGACTGGTAAATAAAAAAAAGAAAGACGCGAAAAGTCGCGTCTTTCTTTTTTTATTTGAGCTGAGCTTTTTAGAAGCTCAACTTTGCTTGAACGCCGCCCCAGACGAGGTCGTCTTTGTTTTCAAGGCATCCGTAAAGGTCTTCTTCCATATCATCACGAACGGACTGATTTAAGATGGAAGTGAATGCGATGACGCCAGAGATTGAGAAGTGGTCGCAAACATTGTATGTGAGGCCCGCTTTAATGGTGGTGCCTGCAATGCCTGTTTTTTCGTTCTTGTCGTATTCGCCACGGTCAACAGCGTACATGTAAGAGAGGTACTTCTTTGATCCGCCATTTACATTCCAATCGGCAAAAAGCGTGAGTTTTGAAAGTGTGTCGTTTTCAGAATCAAAGAGTTCTGCAACGTTCTGTTCTTTCTTCAAACCCAATTCGAGGTACATACCGTTGACGCGCATGTAATCCCAGCTCCACAACATGTATGGCGTGACGATTGGATTTTCAAATTCGCTCTTTACGTAGAATTCGTAAGTCGTCGGATAATCCTTGCTCTTGGAAACGCCGTCTTCCCACTTGCCGTGGAGGTTGTACGTGTACCATTCGTGACCGAATTCGAGAGTCAATTCAGAATCGTCGTTTGACCAAAGAGTTGTGCCGATGTGAATATTGTAATCTGTTTCATTCCATTCACCGCGCATACCGTATTCGTGGCGGCGTGCAGAGAGGTCGTAGTTTTGCCAAACATAAAAACCGATATAGATAGGGTCTGCAATAGTCCAATCACCCCAAACGCAAGGCTGGGCTACCGGGCGATCGCTATATACTGCATTACGGAAAACGTATGCAGAATAAAAATCTACATCAAAACCCAATTCCAATGAACTTTCTTCTTCTTCCTCTACGACTTCTTGCTTTGGTTGTGTCGTTGATGCCTCTTGTTTTGCCGCTTCTGAAGCAAAGGAAAACGTAGCAAAACCTGCTACCGTTAAACCAACAAGCATTAACTTTTTCATTTTTTCTTATTTCCTTTTTGTTATTGATTGATACAAAACGCAATTGACATATAGACAATTGCGTCAAAACAAGGATGAATTATAGGAAATTTTTTGCGAGTTTACAATATTTTTTATGGATTTTTTACTGGCGATACGAGAGGCTTGAATAAAAAATATTTTTTTTAAAATTTGCTATTGTCAAGCGCGATAAAATGTGATACAATATTTCTCGTTGTTAAGCAAACAAGGGGTTGTGGCGCAATTGGTTAGCGCACCGGACTGTCGATCCGGTGGTTGCGAGTTCGAGCCTCGTCGACCCCGCCATTTGCTAAAGGAAAGAATCTCCGTCGGAGGTTCTTTTTTTTTTTTATCATGTGGTCTTTCTTTTGGTATAATCTTATTTAAAAACAAAGGAGAATGAAGATGGGAATTTTCAAGGCTTATGATATCCGTGGTATTTATGGTAAAGATTTGACGGAGGAAGTGTTTTATAAAATCGCTCGCGCGTATGCAAAGTTTGCGCAGGTGAAGAAGGTTGTTGTCGCCCGCGATTGCCGTTCACATTCAGAACCGCTTTTCGCGGCATTTGCAAAAGGTCTTAACGATGTGGGCGTCGATGTTATTGATATCGGGCTTGCGTCGACTCCCATGAGTTATTTTGCAAACGGCACTCTTAAGGCTGACGGTTCTGTTATGATTACTGCCTCTCACAACACGAAGGAATGGAACGGATGCAAGCTTTGCCGCGCAAACGCAGTGCCGATTTCAGGAGCAACGGGAATTAAAGAAATTGAACGTTTTGTAGAAACGGGCGATCTTGGCGAAGATGCCGCCGTAAAGGGAACGATTACAAAGGTTGATGTCCTTCCTGATTACGCCGCCCACGTGAAAGCGTTCGCGCACCTCGCCCGTCCTCTTCACATCGCTTGCGATTTTGCCAACGGTATGGGGATTTGCGAATCTGCGTCATTCAAGGATTCTGACATTACGTACGATGGGCTTTATGAAAATTTTGACGGCGAGTTTCCAAATCACGAAGCAAATCCTCTCAATGTCAAAACGCTTGAAGATTTGCAAAAACTCATCCGCGAAAATCCTGGGAAATATGCATTTGGTGTTGCGTTTGACGGAGATGCGGACCGTGCGGGATTCGTTGATGAGAAGGGTAATGTGATTCCAATGGATTTTGTCACGTCCCTTATTTCAAAGGACCTTCTTGAAACGAACAAGGGCGCTGCCTGCTTTTATGATTTGCGCAGTTCCAAGGTTGCGGAAGAAACGATTGCTTCTTCCGGCGGCAAGCCTATGATGTCGAGAGTGGGACACTCCTTCATCAAGGCTCAAATGCGCGAGAATGACGCCATCTTTGCAGGCGAACTTTCAGGCCATTATTATTTCAAGGCGAACTTTACAGCCGAATCAAGTTCAATGGCAACGTACGCCCTTGCCAATATCGTTTCAAAGAGCGATAAGCCGCTTAGCGAACTTGTCGAGCCTCTCAAAAAGTATTCGCAATCGGGCGAAATCAATACGGAAGTCGAGGGAGATCCCGCTGACGTACTCGCAAAGATCAAAGAACTTTACTCTTCAAAGGCAAATGTGTTTGAACTTGACGGCGTAAGTGTTGACGCGTGGGATGCTGAAGGATGGTGGTGCAATGTCCGTATGTCCAATACGGAGCCTTTGGTACGATTGAATCTTGAAGCAAAAACGCCGGAGCTTATGAAAACCAAGCGTGATGAACTTCTCGCGATAATTCGAGGCTGAAATGCGCAAGCACTGGTTTTTCGATTTTGACGGAACTCTCTGCGAAACGGAAGAGGATATCAAAAACGCGTGGCGCCTTGCAATTAAAGGGGTTGGTCGTGAATGCGCCCGTTTTGACGAGATTTACAAAACGGGCCCGACCCTTGAGCAGGTGGCGTACATGTTGTTTGACGATTGCACGCCTCAGCTCGTTGAAGAAATCCGCAAACAGTTTGTAGTTCATTACGATTCCAGTACATATCCAAACTCAAAGCCGTATCCGTGGATTTTGCCGTGGCTTGATACTATCAAAAAACTCGGCGGCTCCATCTACATCTTGACAAACAAGCGTTGGACTGCGACGATTCGTATAGCGCGAGTGTTGGGGTGGGAAAAGTATTTTGACGACGTCCTTACTTTTGATATGTATACAAGCGAGGATAATCCGACGGATGATGATAGTGTCGCCGGGAAAAAATTGACGAAGGCGGAAATGCTTTCGTATCAAATGAAAATAAAAGGCATTTCAAAAGATGATGCCGTCATGGTCGGCGATACCGTCGGAGATGTTACTGCTGGCGTAACTGCGGGGACATTGTCGGTGGGTGTTACGTGGGGATATGGAACGCGTGAGGAACTTTCAGAAGCAGACGTGATTCTTGATAAGGACGATTTCTTGGATATCGGAAAACTTGGGAAGAAATTTCAGTAAAAGGGATGTTTATGCTTTTAGAAGGCGAGATAATAGAGCGTCAAAAAATTACGGCAGAAGAAAAGATTCTCAAAGCGAGATTCGAGAAAACTCTTATTCCAGGTTTGCCCGTTGATACGGATCATCCTCTTCTTCGCAGAAAACGGAAACCAATTAAAGGAATAATCGATTCGTTAGTCAAAGAAGCTTTGACGGAGAAGAGCGAGTTTTTTGATGCGGTTTGCGATAGGTGGAGTGCATTATTTCCCGAACTTCCTGCAAAGCCAATTGAATGGGTTCAAGAGAAGTTGATTTTGGCGGTGCCAAACTCGGGACAGCTCTTTTTCGTGCGTTCGCAAATGGCAAAAATACGCAAGGCGTTGAAAGATTTGCCTGCCGCTCCCGCGAAGTGGTCTATTCTATTCAAAATTCAATCTTCGGCTTTTGTTGAAAAGAAATAAAAAAGGCGGGAATTTCTCCCGCCTTTTTTATCGTGCTTTCGGAATTGATTACAAATCCATGATCGAAAGCGTGTGGATCTTGTCGTTCTCTTTGTTGATGAGACCAGGGAAGGACATATCGAAGTTCACGATTACCAGCTTGCCTTGCCAAATCATAGGTTCGCATGGCTGGTCAAGAAGGCCGTCGGCTCCGTCCGTATCGCCGTTGCTCCAAAGAAGACCAAGTTCCTTCTTTTCGATATCCCACGTGCGAATGGCGTTTTGTTCGGAATCGGCGATGATGACGCGATTGTTTTTCGCGTCGTATGTGATGCCGTCACAGCATGGGAATTTTGCCGGGTCATCAAACAAAAGTTCAGGTTTAGACCATGTCGCCTTACCAGTACGCTTTAACGTGTAGAAACGGCCCGAACCGAACGTGCCGACGGCGAGGTTACCGTCTTTGTCAGCGCAAAGACCGTCAGCGCCGGAGTTGTCTCCGCCACGGTGAGGCAATGGGATTGTTTCTGTCACGCCGAGCAAATAGGGATCCTTTTTGTAGTCTTCTTTTTTGAGGAGAGAAACGGATTTGTCTTTGATGTCTGCAAGAGGAACGCGATAGATGCCTCCAAGGCCGACATTGTTCGGCAATGTCATATCAAAGTAGGTGTCCGTGAAGAGGAGGGCGTCGTCGTAAAAACGGATCGCATTTGCGAGCTTTATGTTTTCAACGACCGTTTCAATACGAAGCGCTTCTTTTGTCTTTGGATCGATTACGACGCGCATAACGCGAGAAGCATAGTCCTTGGAAAGGAAGTACTGGTTGTCGCAGTAGTAAAGGTTTCCGTCAGGACCCATTTCGATTCCCATCGGGCAGCCGCGTCCTGTTTTAGGGGAAATTGCACCCGCACAGAAAACGCTCCATTTGCCCGTCTTTACGCAACGCTTCATAACAACGCCTGCGTAGTTCTTGTCGATGAGGTTTGGAGCGGCCATAAAAATATTACCTTCGGCGTCTTGAGTAAGGCCGTCGGGAAGATTCACGACATCTCCAAATTGTTTAAAAAGTGTTGGGCGGTATTTTGTGTCGCCTTTAGTTTCTACTTTCGCGTCACATGCCATCATGGCAACTGCAGCTGCCGCAGAAAGAATCCCGGTCGTAAATAATTTAGAATATTTCATTTTTAACCCTTTCTTAATTTAGAAAACTGAAATCATTATACCATATTAAAAATGGAATTGGAATTGACATCAAGAATTTCATGCGATATAATTTTTTCATGAATAACCGTTTTATATCATTAGACCGATCAACAGACTTTCAGAGTGTTTCTCGGTCGTCTTGCGGGAAGGTTGTCGCGTCAAAAGTTTTTGAAGGTGGAGATTCCAGAAGCGCCGATTATCCCGTGAAATTGCGTGAGTTTTTGGCGGACAATTCTTTGTCGTTTGATGATATTGATGCGTTTGTCGTGGGGCAGGGGCCAGGATCATTTGTCGGTATTCGCGCGGCGCTCGCTTTTGTTCAAGGGTTGGCTCTCGTAAAGGGTAAAAAAGTGTATGGTATGGCAAGTACCGCCGCAATGACGAAAGACGGTGTCAAAAGGGCGATAATCGGTGATGCGCGCAGATCGCGTTTTTGGGTCGCTCTTTACGACGGATCAAAAATGGTTAAAGATCTCGCCTTGTATTCAAAGGAAGAATTAACCGATATCGTTGATTCAAGTTATGAAATCGTAACGCCAGACGCAAGTCGCATTAAAGCTCTGTTGGAAGAAATTTTTACGGGGCGAGAGGTGATTTCTGAAAAGCCCAACGCGGCAAGGCTTGCGGAAGTTGCGATTGAAAGGCCACAAGATTTGAAAGAAGAACCTTTGCCGATTTATCTATCACCCGCGGTACGCCCGCCAGAATAAGGAGAATTATGGAATTTTTAGCAATAAAATGGATGTGGCTATATTTGGGCTGCTTGTTGATGCTGCTTGAATTGACAATACCTGGATTTGTAATCTTTTTCTTCGGGCTTGCGGCAGCTGCAGTGTCGGGCATACTGTTTCTTTTCGATATTTCGTTTGCATGGCAGCTCGCTTTGTTTTCGATATTTTCCGTTCTGTTTATCGTCTTGTTGCGCAAATGGTTCACCCGTTTGTTCTTGGGAGTTTCTTCAGAGACGAAGGATGTGGAATCGGAATTTGTCGGACGCGTTGCGGTTGTAACGGAAAAGATATCTCTTGGTGAATCAGGACGCATCCTTTTGCGTGATTCGCAGTGGGACGCCGTTGCCGCCGAGGAAATCGACGCTGGCGCAAAGGTGAGAGTAATCTCCCAGAAGAATTTGACTTTAACCGTTGAAAAAATTTAAACAAAAAAAGGAGACAAAAATGAATCTTGAATTCGCATCAGTTTCTATCGGACCTGGAGTGATTGTACTTTCCATCATTGCGATAATTGTAATCATTGCAATTATAAAAACGGCTGTAGTCGTTCCGCAAAGACAGGCATTCATCATTGAACGTTTAGGCAAGTATCGCTGTACTCTTGAAGCAGGTTTTCATATTTTGTTGCCGTTTTTCGACCGTGTCGCCTATCGCCATACCATGAAGGAACAGGCAATCGACGTTCCTCCTCAGCAGTGCATTACGAAAGATAATATCGCAGTAGATGTTGACGGTATTCTTTATCTTCAGGTGATGGACGCGGCGAAGGCATCGTACGGTATCGGCAATTATCTTTTTGCGACCGTTCAGCTTGCACAAACGACGATGCGTTCTGAAATGGGCAAACTTGATTTGGACCGTTCTTTCGAAGAGCGTACATCAATCAATGCGGCAGTTGTTGCAGCAGTTGACAAGGCGTCCGATCCTTGGGGCATTAAGGTTACGCGTTACGAAATCAAGAACATCACGCCTCCGCAGACGATTCGCGACGCGATGGAAAAGCAGATGCGCGCGGAGCGTGAAAAGCGCGCAATGATTGCGGAATCCGAAGGTGAGCGCCAATCAAAAATCAACCGCGCAGAAGGTGAGCGCCAAGAAGCGATTGCCCTTTCCGAAGGTGAACGCGAGCGTCGTATCAATGAAGCCCAAGGCCGTGCGCGCGAAATTGAATTGGTAGCGGAAGCTCAGGCTGAAGGTATTCGCAAGGTCGCGGAGGCGTTGAATGCTCCTGGCGGAATGGCATCTGTCAATATGCAGCTCGCCCAACAGTACTTACAGCAATTCGGCAATTTGGCAAAGACGAACAATACGATGATTATTCCGTCAGATCTTGCCAATGTCGCTGGCGTATTGAAAGCTTGCACATCAATTGTAAAAGGCGCGTCCTGAGATAAAAATCAGTCGAGCTTTTTACGCATGACTAATTTAGAGGCAAGAATGTAAATTCCTCCGAGTAAAACTGCTCCTGAAACGATCCAGATAAGGTGCGAATCGATCATCGCCTTGCCCTTATGGACGAGTTGGGAGTAAGTGATGTCGGAGGAAGAAGCTCCAAGAATATATCCGATTACCGCTAGGATGACAGTCCATATTCCTGCACCTAAGCCGGTAAAGAAAGAGAATTTTCCAAGCGGCATTTTGGCGACGCCCGCAGGGATGGAAATTAATTGACGGATAACGGGGATGAGGCGGCAGGTGAATGTTGTAGCGCTGCCGTATTTGTTAAAAACCTCACACGCACGATCGAGAGCTTCTGGCTTAATGAAAAACCACTTGCCGTATTTTTGAAGGAACGGTTTTCCTAATTTTAGAGCGAGATAGTAATTTGCGTATGCTCCTGCAAGCGAACCTGCCGTGCCTGCAATTATGGCGATAGTCAAATCGCAAATTGGATTGCCCGTTGTAAGTTCGCCCCGTGCAGCCATAAAACCTGCTGGGATCATGACGATTTCGCTCGGGAATGGGATGAAGGAACTTTCAATCGTCATAAAAATAAAGACGAAAAGAAATCCCCATACGGGTGCGAGCGCTGCAATTGAGTCAAGATGTGAAGCTAATGCGTCTAACATATATTTTCCTGTTTTTTTGAGGTTAAAGAACTTGGTATGGGAGAAATTTTTCTCTTTCGTATGGCGGCAAGATTTTTATTTCGCGCGAGTTTTGATTGTTCGTAACTTTTACGACAATTGCATCTCCCGTAAAGCGGTCGAATTTACTCCATGCGCATACGATTTGGGCCGCATCAAACATGTCTTCGTCGCTGATAAGGCGTGGGATGATGCCGGTCGGTCCAGGTACGGATACGGGAGAGATTACAGTATCAGAATCTATCGACTTGGAAGCGAGGAGACGGTTGTCGTTTACGTCACGGCCAAGAATGAGGGAAGAACCTTTTTCGAGGCGGAATCTGCGCCCGACGGAAAGGAGGTCTAAAAGCCGTCTTTCATGCAATGTTTCATGTTCCATCAGATCTCTGAGACGACGGGAAAATCCATCTTCCGTAAGCTTGCATCCGCCGCCTGGAGAAGGGTAATCTGTGATTCCTAATTCTTTTGCAAGTTCAGCTTGGCGTTCACGGCGGCGACCTGAAAGATCGCAAAGTTTTGTTCTGTCGATAAGGCCTTCCTGTTCGGGAATGGAAGGATCGAGGAGAAGGGCACTTAACGGGCGCACCAAACGCCCTTCAAGCCCGCTCGATTTTTCAACCGTTTTTAAAGCTTGCTTGTTTTGGCTCATAGGGCGTTGGTTTATGACTTCGCCGGTGGCGATAAAATCAAACCCTAATGTATTCATCAATTCGCCCGCTCGTTTCATCATGGTCGCGTGGCAGTCAATACAAGGATTCATTGCGCTACCAAAGCCATGGGGAGGATTTTCTATTAGGGCGACTTCATCGTCGGTAAAATCGATAAGGTGTAATTTGACGCCGAGTTTTTTTGCTTCGGCGATTGCCTTGTCTGCTGGGAAAAACGGCGTTACGAAAGTGATCGCCTCTATATACGCACCTGCGCGTTCCAATACGCGGATGGCGAGTTGAGAATCAAGCCCGCCTGAAAACAGGGATAACCCTTTTGCTTTTTTTTCATTTGCCATAGAGTAAAAGTTTACAAAAACACTTGACCTTTTGCAACCCCCTAATCGAGGAGGACGGCTTTAGCCGTCCTTACTTTACAACCTCTTGACGGCTTTAGCCGTCCACTGGGAAAATGCTCAAGAGCTTGAGAACTTTCCCGTTCTCGTCCTCCACACTTCATCGCTGGTGAAAGTTGATTATTTTCTGCCATTTACAAACCCTTTTTAATTGACCTAAAATAGTAGTTGTGATAGACTATCGTGCAATGAAAAAAAACAACGAAAACGCTTATCATTTCAGTTTGGTTTTCGTTTCATTAATGTATAGGAGAAAATAATGAATTCAATAAAGAAAATGGCAATATTATGTTTCCTGTCCGCTGTGGCGTTTATAGGATGTAATTCAAAGTGCGAAAAAATTACAGACGGTCGCATTACTGCAGATTTTAAAGTCGTCGATGGAAAGTTGATGTACTCGATTTCTTTTGACGGCAAAGAAGTTTTGCCGACTTCTGAGTTAGGCGTTACCGTCAACGGGCGAAACCTCGGAGAGGGTGTCAAGCTTGGAAAGTCAACAAAGTGCAGTTTTTCTGAAACGTATGAGTTCGCCGGGAACTGCAAGACAATCCTCAACAAGTACGACGAAACGACGTGGGCAGTTCTTGACGAGAAGACGGGTGAAGAGTTGATGAAGCTTCAGACCCGCATTTTTAATGACGGTGTTGCATATCGTTATTTGCTTGACGGATCCAAACCGCGCAAAATCACGGATGAATCTTCGTCATGGACACTTCCTCAAAATGCAAAGTTCTGGTATCAAGTCGGGGTAGGCTCCTACGAAAACAAGTATACATCGTCTGACTCTTTGTCCATGGTTGAAGGCAAACCGATTTGTCTTCCAATCACGGCAAAACTTGCAACTGGAGAATATCTTCTCTTTACGGAAGCAAATCTTTACAACTATAGCGACCTTGCCGTTAAGAGAGAGGGCAATCGTTTGAAAGGATTCTTCCATTCGGATAAAAACGGATTTGAGCAAACGGGCGAAGCTTATACTCCATGGCGAGTGACGATCGTAACAAAAGATCTTAATGTTCTTGCAAATTCTCATATCGTAAAGAATCTTTGTCCTCCACCTTCAGATCCTTCGCTTGCGTCAAAAGATTTTTGTAAGCCCGGCCGCTCAATTTGGCAATGGCTTCCTGCTGGCGCGCCGATTTATTCAGAACAGGAAGATTGGTATAATAAAACTAAAGAGCTTGGATTTGAGTATTACCTTATCGACGACGGCTGGCGCGATTGGAAAGATGGTGACAAGGATCAATGGGAATGTTTAAAGACGGCAATTGCATACGGCAATAAAATCGGTGTTAAAACAGCGATTTGGGTACACTCAAAAGAAGTATTCAATGCTGAAACGCGTATGCCTTACCTTAAGCGTGTAAAAGAATGCGGGGCTGTAGGAATTAAAATCGATTTTATGCCGCCATCTAATTACCATTGGACAAAGTGGTATGAAGATACGAGCCGTGATTGTGCTCAAGTAGGGCTTTTTGTAGATTTTCATGGCTCTGTAAAACCTACGGGCCGCGAAAGAACATGGCCGCACGAGCTTGCTCGCGAGGCAATTCGCGGACATGAGTGGCATATTACTCGTTACGATAGAGTCCTTCCAAAAGATCACGACTGTATCGTACCTTTCTGCCGTAGCGTACAAGGGCGCGCTGATTATACGCCAGTCGTATTCGAAAAGAAAGAGCTTGTTCACTTTACTTGGCCGCGTGAGTTGGCTCAAGGAATTGTTTTCTCCGCTCCATTTCTCTGTTTTGGCGACCGACCTGGAACGTACCTTGCAAATCCAATGGTTGAGATTTTTAAATCAATCCCTGCAACTTACGACGAAACGATCGTACTTCCATGCAGTGAAATTGGAGAGTGCGCGGCGTTTGCAAAATGCAAGGATGGTGTTTGGTTTATCGCGATTTTAAACGGGGAAAACAAGAAGGATGTTGAAATCGACCTTTCATTCCTCGGGAATGGCAAATATAAGAAACTATCCTTTAGAGACGCTCAAGATCGTCTTGATGACTGCGTAAAGCAAGAATCAACTGTAACGAAGAGTGATAGATTAAAAATCTCTCTTTGCTCTGGCGGCGGATATGTCGCTCGTTTGATTAAAGAGTGAGAAATTACGATATGTGCCAAGATGGCACACCTATACACAATGCGTGGCACAAGTGTGTCACGCATTGTGTCATTGTAGAAAAGTGATAAAAATAAATACTTTTCGCAATTAAATCTATTTATGATGATGTAATATGGTGACAGACACAATATTTCTTTCTCTTTTTAACTTTGGCACGCGTTTTGCTATGTAATATTTGTCTGCGCAAAAAAAATATGCAGGCGAGATAAAAGAATTTAAGAAAGGAAAAAAATTATGGCAAAAGTATTAGGTATTGACCTCGGAACAACTAACTGTTGTATGGCCGTCATGGAAGGTGGCGAAGCAGTTGTT